>NZ_JBSIPA010000180.1:0-12046 GCF_053574605.1 Caballeronia sp. M23-90
TACCTTGCCGAGCGATTGCCGCGCGCCCCACAAACTGAGCGAATTGAAGCCGAGAATGATCAACTGGCCCTCGGGCCGCAGCGCCGTATGGTGCGACCTGCTGGACTTGCCGTTCGAGGCGCAGAGCGTGGATCTGCTCGTGATGCCGCATACGCTTGAATTCACGAGTGATCCGCACAGGCTGTTGCGCGAGGCCGAACGCGTGCTGATGCCCGAGGGCCAGTTGATCATTCTCGGCTTCAATTCGCTCAGTTTGTGGGGCGCGCGGCAATCGCTCGGCAAGGTCGCCGGCAGGCCGTTCGTGCCGTCGGCGCATGAAATGATCGCGTTCACGCGGATCAAGGACTGGATCAAGTTGCTTGGATTCGATCTTGAACGCGGGCGCTTCGGCTGCTATCGTCCGCCGCTGCTGACTGATCAGTGGCTTGCGCGCTATCAATTCATGGAAGCCGCAGGAGACCGCTGGTGGCCCATATTTGGCGCGGCCTACATGATCACCGCCATCAAGCGCGTGCGCGGCATGCGCCTGATCGGGCCTCGCAAGCTGAAAAAACCCGCCCTCGCACCGGGCCTGGCCCCGGTCGCCACGCCGCACACACGCAACGAGCATTGATGACCTTGAATTCCACAGACAAAGTAATCGATATCTACACGGACGGTGCCTGCAAGGGCAATCCCGGCCCGGGCGGCTGGGGCGCGCTGTTGCGCTTCGGCGACCAGGAAAAGGAGTTGTTCGGCGGCGAGACGCCGACGACCAACAACCGCATGGAGCTGATGGGCGTGATTTCGGCGCTCGAGGCACTGAAGCGTCCGTGCCGGGTCGTGATCCACACCGATTCGCAATATGTGCAGAAAGGCATCAGCGAATGGATCCACGGCTGGAAAAAGAAGAACTGGATGACAGCCGCGAAAACGCCCGTCAAGAACGCGGATCTTTGGAAACGGCTCGATGCACTCGTGGTCCAGCACCAGATCGAATGGCGCTGGGTGAAAGGCCACGCCGGCCATCCGGAAAATGAACGCGCCGATGCGCTCGCAAATCGCGGCGTGACTTCACTCGCCGAAGGCTAACTTTCTATCTCCATGCGCCAACTCGTACTCGATACCGAAACAACCGGCCTCAACGCCCGCACGGGCGACCGTATTATCGAAATTGGCTGCGTCGAGCTTGTGAATCGACGGCTGACCGGTAACAACCTGCACTTCTACGTGAATCCGGGGCGCGACAGCGATCCGGGCGCGCTCGCGGTGCACGGCCTCACTACGGAATTTCTCAGCGATAAACCCAAGTTCGCGGACATCGCCCATGAGTTGCGCGATTTCGTGGCCGGCGCGGAGCTGATCATCCATAACGCACCGTTCGACGTTGGTTTCATGGACGTCGAGTTCGCCCTTCTCGGCATGCCTTGCGTGAAGGAAGTCTGCGGCGGCGTGATCGACACACTGGTGAACGCGAAGCAGATGTTCCCCGGCAAGCGCAATTCGCTCGATGCATTGTGCGACCGGTTTGGCATCAGCAACGCGCACCGGACGCTGCATGGCGCCCTGCTCGACTCGGAGTTGCTCGCGGAAGTTTATCTGGCGATGACGCGCGGTCAGGAAAGCCTCGTCATCGACATGCTTGGCGAAATGCCGACGTCCGGGCCGGGTCATGCGCCGCGTATCGCGCTGGATGATCTGCAGTTGCCGGTGCTGCTCGCATCGGAGGAAGAATTGAGTGCGCATCTCGCCGCACTCGATGACCTGGACAAAGCAGTCAAAGGGACCAGCGTTTGGAGAATCGAAACGGTTGTTGGTGTCGAGGTTTCGGCGGCGCCTTGAAACGGGACCCGAATTATTGAAGCGCCGGAAGATTCTCTTTACGAAACGGCGAAGCTCTGACATAATCCAAAGCTCTTCGGGTGGTTAGCTCAGCGGTAGAGCACTGCCTTCACACGGCAGGGGTCACAGGTTCAATCCCTGTACCACCCACCAGGATTTCGCGGTTGAATTTGCATCGCGTAGAAAAGGCCCTCAGGCGAAAGCTTGAGGGCCTTTTTTTATTCGCGCACCTGCTTTGCATCGCTCACGCCGCATCACGCTGATGCCATCCCCACAATCAGACTTCGATGCCGGCCCGCCATTCATTGACCGATCTCAAAGTGCGGCTCGGAATTGTCCCATCGCGTTTCAGATTGCGCCGATATCCACCCTACCTTATTAAATTTACACTCGCTGATTCAATTTGATTTCGAAAATTAACGCGGCTCGCGTCGCAGATAAAGCATTTTTTTCAAAACGCCAGATTGAATCAGGTTAATAAAACAATTGTTCATCAAACTGGACAAACTAACTCGATGAGGTTTCAAGTGGACTCCAACGACTCAGTCAACAAATTCATGGGCGGCCTGTTCTTTGGTGCTCTCGTAACCACCGTCATAGCGTTGGCAATAGGATTTCTCGTCGATTCGTTTTCAGTTCTCGCCCGATTACACTCGCTGCATCAAATCCTTGTTTCGGCAGTCGTCGCCGCACTTACGCTGATAACACGTCCCGTGTTATTAAAAACCGTCTGGAGCAGCCGACGCGACCCGTTTCTCCTCGACCAAGACGTCACCGCGATTATTCAAGGAAGAGCCTTGGGAATTGTTTTTGGAATTATTATGGCAATCCTTATCCAAAACTATGTTATCGGCTGAAAATCACATATTCAAATCGAGTTGGATACTGGCCGGTTCCTTGCCGACTTGAAGATGTCCGTTCCCCGTAGCATGTAAGAGGCCATTATCGAGTACAAGTTGCTGTTGCAAGGCCGTAGCGATCTGCGTCAGCACCTCGTCCCAGTCGCCCTTTTGCCGCTGGTTGAACAGACGCACGGTGGGATACCACGGGCTGTCATCCCGATTACGCAACCAGCGCCAGCAACCGGCAAAACGGTTGAGCAGCCATACCGGCTTGCCCATCGCTGCGGCCAGATGCGCCACCGACGTATCGACGGCAATCACCAGGTCGAGATTCTCGATCAAGGCAGCGGTGTCCGCAAAGTCTGTGATGTCATCCATCCAGTCGATCAGCCTCGCCTTGCTGGCGACGTCTGCGCGTTTCGAAGGGTTATCGGATTTTTGCAGGCTGACCCAGCGGATGCCGGGCATTGCGAGCAGCGGCGCGAATTGGGCAGGTGCCAAGCTGCGCCATTTGTCTTCGATCATGCCCGAATGGCCGCCTGCCCAGACCACACCGACGCGCGGCAATCCGGGCTCAGGTAACGCAGCGAGCCTGGCACTCCATGAAGCCGCGCGTGCGGGATCGGCAAAGAGATAAGGTATGTCGGCCGGGATGTTGTCGAGACAGGTGCCGAACGCCATGGGCAATGACATCATGGGGCAGTACAAGTCCCAGTGGTCGAGGTCGGGAAGTCCATAGTCAAGCATGACAAGGCCCGGCCAGCGCGGACAGAGCGACTCTTCAAACACGCGGCGCAAGGCGGGAGGGCAAATGAAGCCGACCTGCGAAAAGCGCTCCAGCGCCAAAGGCAGGTAGCGGACAAACTGCAGACTATCGCCGTTACCTTGCTCCGGAACGACCAGCAGACGTACTCCGCGTTCGGGGGAATGTTCTACGTGAAAGCCCAGCTCCGGACGTTCACCCCGCCATTGCGGGAGTGAAACTCGCGGGCGTGCGTCTGTCGACAGGCTTCCATCCGCCTGGACGAAATTAGCCCAGCGATCTTCGTAATGGCGCCACCCTTCGTCGTAACGTCCGGTTGCCAACAGGACCGTTGCAAGATGACCGCGCGCACTGAGAAAATCCGGTGCCAGCTCGATGGCCCGCCGGAAAAGCCGCTCGGCGTCCTCCAGGGCGTCCAGATCCGCTGAAACAAGGGCAAGATTGCCGAGCACCTGCACGTTGTCCGGTTCGAGCGCGAGCAGCTTGCGATAGCTGATGGCCGCGTCGTCGACAAACCCTTGCAGGAACAGTGCTCCCGCTTCGCAGAAGCGCATCTCGATCGAGTCGGGCTGGAGGGCGAGACCTTGCTTGGCTGTTCGCAGCGCACTGGCGTAAGCCCTCGAGTCGAGTTGAATGTCGCACAGCGTGGTGTAGAAATCCGGATGAGGATTGATTTCCAACGCGCGCTCGATCCACCTTTGCGCTGCTTCTAACTGGTCGGAATCGCGCGCCAGCAGCCCGCGCAAATAAAGGGCGCCGGCACGCCCTGAATCCTGCTCGAGGATTCTATCGACGGCAGCTTGCGCCTTGGCGATATCACCGCTTCGGCGCGCTTCGGCGGCCTGGTCATACAATGTTTCAATCTCGTCCAGTGGCATGCGCGAGAGGACGGGGGTGTTGCAAGAAGTGGTATGCATTCTCGGATAAGTCGGCTGCGCGCGCCTGCTGGACAACCGCAGCGTACGGCGGGTTTTTTTGATACGGTGTCCTGATTGTCAGAGGTGGTTCGCTCGGTTCTGGCAGACGCCGAGAATTCCAGATGATCTCACCGCAGCAGTCACGCTGCCGACCTCAGCGCGGTCATATTTCGACGCATGGCTACCATGGGCTGAATCTTCCAGGCCAAGAGTCAGGGATTTTCGATCGAAAGGTCGATGTAGTCGGCGATCGAGCCAAGGATGACAGCCGGACTAAACACAGCCTGCAAGTGTATCGGCTTCTTCAGGCAATAAAACGCCAAAACACGTGACTTTGTGTCGCAAAGAATCTGCCGAATCGGGATAAAACTCATCGTCCGCGCGATAGCTGAGCTTCAGGCACATCGGATATGGCGCGTACGCAACCTACCCCGCCCAAATCCCTCGCGCCATTCCCGTTGCCGCGATCACCATCACGATGATCAAGCCACCTTCGGCGTCGCTTATCGCGGCGAACCTGCGTGCCTTCACGAGATCGATTGGCATGCCACGGCCGACGGCCAAGCGCCATTTGATCAATGCGATCATTGGCGAGATTTCAATCAGAAGGGTCAGTACGAGCGCCGCCATCTTCAGGTGGAAAAGCGGCTCGTGCAAATAATAAGCACTGCCTTTTTCGAAACCGCCGAACGCGCGCACGGCGCCCGTCACCAGCAGGATGAGCGCAGTGATGCCCCAGATGTTATCGGCGCGGAAAACCTGTTTGAGGCGCGTGGAATTGGCGCCGGTTGAACTAGCGGGATCGAGCTGGCGTAACGCTCTTGCCCGGCCGAAGGCCGCCGCGAGCGCGAATCCAAACGCCAGCAAATGAATGGCTGCGAGACACCAGCGAGCGAGCATGCGGTCCCCTGCGAATAGGTACGGCCAGAGAGCTCACGTCAAGCTCGCTAGCCGAGGCTTTGACCCAACTGACCCAGCGACGCTTCGAGCGCCCGCGCCGCCTTCCGGTCACCTTCGCTGCCGAGCGATGTGCGGAACACGGTCTTGCGATTATGTCCGGCTGCTGCGGGCGAATTCCACAGCAATTCCATCTTGGCGCGAGCTCTGCGTCCAAACAAACCGCGCTTGGCCGGAGCCGCGGCGGCCACGGTCTCGGATGTCCTGAAACTCTCGGGCCACTTCACCGATAACTCCCGCGCATCGTACTGACCGAGCTTGCGGCTTTCCGCCCAGACCACGGCGGTGCGAGTGGTGTTATCGATGGAAATAGCGTACCGGCCAATTGCAAAGCGCCGCGCCGCGAAGTTCGAACGCCAGAGCGCGCGCGGGCGGCAAATCCACAGCACCACGGCATAAAGCGCGGGTGCGACGAGCAGCCAGCCGTTGGTCTCCGCGAGGGCGTGCACAGCGTTCTTCCAGCCGGCAGTCCACGTAAAAAAGCCGACCGACCAGACCGCAAATACGAAACTCAGCAGCGCAAGAAAACGCAACGCCTGCCGCAACCATTGCGGCAACGGATGCAGCGGCCGTTCGGCGCGCGCGCGGGCGCCCGGGAGAAAAAGCAACAGAAATAACAACACGAGGTTGATGCACGCCCAGGGCGATGAAGTCATTGCGCGCATGGATGAGAAATAGCCCATCTGCGACATTGAGAACATCCAGCGCGCGACGAGAACGAGCCCGATCGCCCGCAGCGCGAACACGGTGCCGGCGCCGGCGATAGTCACGGCGGGTGCCCCCCTCGCGCTACTCTGCTTCGTTCTCACCAAAACTTCGCTCCTGTTCACGACTGTCCTCGTCCGCACGTTTCATTTGTTCTGCCAGCGCGCGATTTGATCCTTGCTGGAACTCCACGTTCAACTATCCAGATCCGCCAATTGCGTCTCTTTTTGGCGAATTCAGCACATTATATGGAGAATGTCGAAGCCACCATGAGGCTTGCCCCTCCAAGCCGCCGATAACCCTCCCAGCTTGGCCTTGCAGTGTGTCAAAACAACAACGCCCCGTGCGCCTGACGGCGCACGGGGCGTTGTTGGGTGACGCGTAAAAGCGCGTTTTAGCTGGCGTTGACTTCGCGCAGTACTGTGCGGCGCTTCGAGCGCAACAGCTCTTCGTACGTCTGGACGTAACGCGCGGCCATCACTTTCGAGGAGAAACGCGTTTCAAACGCCTGACGCACCTTGGCGCGCGGCAGCGTATGGAGACGCTTCACGGCGGCGATCGCGCTGAGTTCGTCTTCCACCACAAAACCCGAAACGCCGTTTTCGATCACTTCCGGCACCGACCCGCGATTGAACGCAATCACCGGCGTCCCGCACGCCATGGCTTCGATCATCACCAGGCCAAACGGCTCCGGCCAATCGATCGGGAACAGCAGCGCGTGGGCGTTGCCGAGAAATTCGGTCTTTTGCTGCTCGTTGATTTCACCGATGTATTCGACGTGCGGCAGCGCGAAAAGCGGCTTGATCTGCTCTTCGTAATAAGCACGGTCGGCGTTATCGATTTTTGCAGCGATCTTGATCTTCATGCCCGCTGCGCCGGCAATCCGAATCGCCCGGTCAACGCGCTTTTCCGGCGAGATACGGCCGAGGAACGCAAGATAGCCCGGCTCCACGTTGGGGACCGGCGTCAGCAGGTTTTCCGGCAGCCCGTGATACACCGTCGAGAGCCAGTTGGCTTGCGGCAACGGCTGGCGCTGGTTGTCCGAGATCGACACGACCGGCGCTTCATTGAACGTACTGAAGATCGGCTGCAGTTCCGGCAAGTCGAGACGGCCGTGCATGGTCGTCAGGAAAGGCACCGGCTGGCGCGAGAACAGCGAGAACGGGTAATAGTCGATGTGAAAATGCAGCACATCGAATTCATCAGCACGGCGGCGCACTTCTTCCAGCAGCAGCATGTGCGGCGCCATCGTGTCGCGGATGGTCGGGTCGAGGCGCAGCGCCTGCGGCCAGAACGCTTCGAGCTTTGCCGACGTTTGCGAATCACCGCTCGCGAACAGCGTGACGTCGTGACCGGCTTCAACGAGGGCTTCGGTCAGATAGGACACCACGCGCTCCGTGCCGCCATAGAGCTTCGGGGGGACGGCTTCGTGGAGAGGCGCGATTTGAGCGATTCGCATGTCGAAAACTCCTAATAATGTCAGGCAAATTGATGCGCTTGGCATCGGTCATGTTGATCAAGCGAATCGCCCACCCGGGCTCGGCGCGGTGCTGGTTCTCCAGCGGAATGGCCGAAAGCACGAGAAAAATCGCGATGCTTCGCTGTTGCTTGGGTGTTTCGGGCTTGAGCCCTCCCGCCCTGTTGCTTCGGACGTCTGTTTCGGAGGATGACCCGAAAAAGCAAGATCGGGTCCATCTCGTAAAACTGGCGCACTTAGCGATAAACGCACGACCTGCGGGGCCGTTGACCGGAACCTACAACTACCTGTCAAAAAATCCTAGGGCAAACCCGCACGAAGTATCGCGGTTTTTGCACAGCTTTCAAGTCGACATTTCAACTTATTTAGGTTGTTACAGCGTCGATACACTTTGCAAACCCTTGTTTTCCAAGGCTGTTCTACATTGTACGAACACGCCGCAGTACGCTTTGGAGTGAGACCCAAAAGCAGACCGTTGCGGTGCGATCAAACCCGTGACGCCGCCGCGGCTGGCCACAAGCTCCTGCAATGCGTTTTCAAAGCGTTTTCGCCCACAGCGGGTCCGCAACGTGCTCCAACCCTCCGCAGGAAGTTGCAGGAAGTAACTGGCTGAAGCAGCAGTCATTCGCCCGATGTATGGCGAACGGCAGCAAGTCGTCTGCGCGGCGATCCAGGGTGTGGGGCGGCTTATCGGCAGGCATCGATATCCGTCAAGGCGGACCGCTTTCGCTGAAATTGCGTCAGTTCTGATGGATAAGTGCCACGGAAAGGACTACGCGAGGGGATTTGGCTCGTTACACTGGCTACAATTCAATAATCGTCGCTGCCCGGCGTTTGTCTGGATTGCTGCATTGGACGCCCGGAGGACTGCCCGACGCGCCTTGCTTGTGACCACGGCAAGGCACCGCGCTCAACCGCTCTACTCGACCTAAAACGACCAATTGGACCAACTCACCGTTTCTCAGCGTAACGTACACAACGCCAAGCTAGCGAGCTATGCGCATCGCCCGCTCGCGTTCCTGTTTCGTTACATCCGCCGGCACCCTGTCGCTCACACCATCGTACTGGTTAGCGTGCTGGCCGCTGTCGGCTGCGCGCTCGCCTCGCAGTACGCGATCAAGCATCTGATCGATGTGCTCGGCCAGGGCCGCGGTCATCCCGGCCCGCTCTGGGCGGCCTTCATGATCCTGGTCGGCCTGATCGCCGCCGACAACCTTCTGTGGCGGGTCGGCGGCTGGGTCGGCGCGCACGCATTCGTCATTGTCACGGGCGACTTGAGGCGCGATCTGTTCTCCTACCTGAGCGGTCACTCCCCCACCTATTTCTCCGAGAAACAGCCCGGCATGCTCGCGAGCCGTATCACGGCGACATCGAACGCGATCTATACCGCCGAAAACACCATGGCGTGGAACGTGTTGCCGCCTTGCATTGCGGTGATCGGCGCCATTTTCATGATCATCGCCGTGAATCCGTTGATGGCCGGCGGCCTGATGCTCGCGTCCGCCATTCTCGCGTTCGTGCTGTATCGGCTGGCCGGGCGCGGCTCGGCCCGGCATCACACATTTGCATCGAAAGCGGCGTCGGTCGACGGCGAACTCGTGGATGTCATCGGCAACATGGCGCTCGTGCGTGCGTTCGGCATGACGTTTCGCGAACAAAAGCGCTTCGGTTCGACGGTCAAGGCCGAAATGGTCGCGCGCCAGCAAAGCTTGCTGTACCTGGAGAAGTTGCGCCTTTTCCACGCGGTCGTGACGGCGATCCTGTCCGCCGGACTGCTTGGCTGGGCATTGTGGCTGTGGTCGAAAGGCCAGGCGACGTCCGGTGACATCGTGCTGGTCAGCTCGCTCGGCTTCACCATTCTTCACGGCACGCGAGACCTGGCCGTGGCGCTGGTGGACGTGACGCAGCACGTCGCGCGCCTTTCCGAAGCAGTTCAGACGCTGCTCGAGCCGCACGGCATGCCCGACCGGTCGGACGCGGCTGAACTCGTGCCGCAAGGCGGACGTGTCGACTTTGAGGAAGTGACGTTCGCATATCCGCGCCGCCGTCCTATCCTCGATAAATTCAATCTTCACATTGAACCGGGTCAGCGCGTCGGGCTGATCGGCAAGTCGGGTGCGGGTAAATCGACGGTGCTCGCCCTGCTGCAGCGCTTCTACGAAGCGCAAGGCGGCGCGATCAAGGTCGACGGACAAGATATCTCACTGATCACCCAGGACAGTCTGCGCATGTCGATTGCGCTCGTACCGCAGGATATTTCGCTGTTCCACCGCACCGTGTACGAAAACCTGGCATATGGGCGGCCCGATGCAACGCGCGAGGAAGTGCTTGCGGCTGCTCGTGAAGCGCGCTGCACCGATTTCATCGAAGCGATGCCTGAAGGGTTCGATACCATCGTTGGCGATCGTGGCGTGAAGTTGTCGGGCGGCCAGCGCCAACGGATCGCCATCGCGCGCGCGATCCTGAAGAACGCACCCATTCTTCTGCTCGATGAAGCCACGTCCGCGCTCGACAGCTCATCGGAAGAAGCGATTCAGCAGGCGCTCGACCGGCTGATGGTCGGCCGCACGGTGATCGCGATTGCGCACCGTTTGTCGACGCTGCAGGGCTTCGACCGGATTATCGTGATGAGCGCGGGCAAGGTGATCGATGACGGTTCGCCGCAGCAATTGCGGGATCGTCCGGGTTTGTATCGGGAATTGTTGTCCAAGCAGCATGGGAAGTTGCCGCCGACCACCATGCCGTCGCAGCAGATTGCGGCGAAGGCCGAACAGACGTAATCAGCCGCTCAGCCAGTTGAAAAGCCGCTTCGGTGCCAATACCGAAGCGGCTTTTTTGCACCTCAAGCCTGCAGGTCGCGCATGAAGTTGTCGCGCCAGACGGAGACGTTGTTCTCGCGGAGCTGCGTGAACATCTCGGCGTGACGGGCCCTGCGTTCGGCCAGCGGCATGGCAAGCGCTGCGGCCAATGCGTCGGTCATGCCGGCGATATCGAGCGGATTCACAATGAGCGCGCCGTTCAATTCCTGCGCCGCGCCGGCAAACTGCGACAACACCAGCACGCCGGGATCGTCCGGGTCCTGCGCTGCCACGTATTCCTTCGCCACCAGATTCATGCCGTCGCGTAAAGGCGTGACGAACCCGACGTGCGACGCATGAAACAGCGCAGCGAGCACAGGCCGCTCATATTGCCGATGGATATACCGGATCGGCGTCCAGTCCAGTTCGGCGTACCGGCCGTTGATGCGCCCCGATTCCGCTTCGAGCTGCAGGCGGATGTCCTTGTACGTGTCCATGTCGGCACGTGTAGGCGGTGCGATCTGTACGAACGACACGTTGTTGCGCTGCGCGGGCTCGCGTTCCAGCAATTTCTCGAACGCACGAAACCGCTCGACGAGACCCTTCGAATAATCCAGCCGGTCCACGCTCATGATCAGCTTGCGGTCACGCAGCGTGGTCTTCACCGTCTGCACTTCGCGCCCGCTTTCGCCGTCCTTGGCGAGCGAGGCGATCTCATCGGGATATACACCGATCGGGTAAGCACCCGCCCGCAGCGTCTTGCCGAACGCGCTCACCGCGTTCGGCTCGCCCGCGATGCGCGTAACCGTGCCGTTCGCCTCCGTTTCGATGTAATCGCAAAACGCGCGCAGATCCGGCGCGGTCTGGAAACCGAGAAGGTCGTAGGAACACAATGCTTCCGCCAGCACACGATGACGCGGCACGCTCAGCAGCACCTGCGCCGCCGGAAACGGGATGTGCAAGAAGAACCCGATGCGGTTTGTCACGCCCTCGTCGCGCAATGCCTGCGCAAACGGAATCAGGTGATAGTCGTGGACCCAGATGACGTCGTCGGGTCTCAGCAGCGGCGCGAGTTGCTTCGCAAGCCACCGGTTCACGCGGCAATAGCCGTCGAATTCATCGCGATCGAACTGGATCAGATCCGGCCGGTAATGAAACGCCGGCCACAGCGTCGCGTTCGAAAACCCGCGGTAGTACTGGTCGTAATCGCGCTGCGCCAGTCCGATGGTCGCAAACGTCACGCGCCCGCGCTCCTCCAGTCTGATGCCTTCGGGTGGATCAGCCACCACGTCGCCGCTCCAGCCGAACCACATGCCGCCGGTTTCCTTCAACGCGTCGTAGACGCCAACGGCAAGCCCCCCCGCCGCCGGTCCGCCTTCCGAGATCGGCGCAACGCGGTTCGAAACAATGATCAGGCGACTCACGACCGCAAGCCCTGAATACCGGCTATGTCTTGCAGCCAATCAATCAAAGCACTGACCGAATCGACGCGCGCATGCGCGAGCGTATCGCCGGCGCCGACCTTGATCGACAGACCGTCGCGCTCGTTCACGACCGCAAAGCCCTTCTCATCCGTCAGGTCGTCGCCGATAAACACCGGCCGGCGTCCCGTGAACGGCGGTTCATTAAGGAAAGCGCGCACCGCGCGGCCTTTATCGACGTCCTTCGGCTTGATCTCGTAGACCATCTTGCCGGGCTGCAGTACGTAGGCGTCGGCGTATTGCGCGACAAGTTGTTCCGTCGCCTCGCGCGCCGCCGGGCCGCGA
>NZ_JBSIPA010000181.1:0-12019 GCF_053574605.1 Caballeronia sp. M23-90
TCGGGCGTCCGGATCGCGCGTCATACGCATGCGTGGGCGCAGGTCGCGTGTACGACGCGCGGCGTGTTGCGGATCGCCGCAGAAGGTTCTACATGGATGGTGCCGCCATCGCGGGCTATTTGGGTACCGCCCAACGTCACGCATGAAGTGGTGATCGTGGAAGACGCGTTCCTGCGCACGCTTTATATCGATGAAAGCGTCGTGCCGGAAGGACTCGATGCATGTCGTGTGGTGGAGGTATCGCCGCTGTTGCGCGAAGTGGCGGTGGCGCTGAACGACACATCCATTTCACGCGAACGTGAACGGCTGCTTGGAACCCTCGCACTCGACGAGATCACGCGATCCCGCCCCCTTCCCCTCTCCATCCCCATGCCTACGGACAAACGCTTGCTCGCGTTGTGCGAAGCGGTGCTGGAGGACCCCGCTTCCGCCGATTCGCTCGAACATTGGGCGACGCTTGTGGGTGCAAGCACGCGCACGATCGCGCGTTTGTTCCGTCGCGAGCTGGGCGTGAGTTTTTCGCAATGGCGGCAACAGGCAGTGCTGGCGCGCGCCATTCCGTTGCTGAGCCAGGGACGACCGCTTGCGCAAGTCGCGCTGCTGCTGGGCTATCAGAGCCAGAGCGCATTCTCAGCCATGTTCAGGCGTGCGTTCGGCGAAAGTCCACGCGCGTTTTTTGTCCGCGATAGCGAGCCGCGCGACGTGGCCGACAGTTGACGAAAGGGATTAATTCAGCTTGTCAGACGCTGCGCACCATGTGCCGGATCGCGCCGAACTGTGCGAGCCGAGAACCCGCGGGCTTATAGCCCATTCGAACATAAAGCCGGGCCGCGGGGTTATCGACGAAAACGCGCAATTGCGTTTCTTTCAATCCGCGTGCGCGCGCCCATCGGTGAGCCGTGTCCAGAAGGAACGTGCCCGCGCCCGTGCGGCGCCAGCCTTCGACGACCTGCACATCGCGGATATGAAGCGACTCGTCTTCTTCGGTCACCCGCATCACGCCAATGGCTTTGCCATCGCACTCGAGCACGAAGTTTTCGGATTCCCGCCAGCTCCCGAGGAACAGGTCGCTGCGCCACACGAGGTTGTGGCGTCGATAGTAGCCGTTCATGTTGTTGCGCGTGAGCGCTTCGGCGAACGAAAAATCGTCCATCGACGCGAGGCGCAGCATAAACGGCGAGAGGGCTTCGGTGGGATCGAGCATTGCGCGATAAAAGCACTGAATCAGGTCACCACACTAAGTCAGCTCGCGCCCGCTGGCAATGGAGAGTTTTCCGGGCACACGCTTTTGGCGACGTTTGTCGCGCGTGTTCAACACGGCAAAACGCACTAGCGTAAAAACCGGCCGCTCAACGAAAAAAATCCAGCATAAGCTGGATTTTTTCTTACAACTCGTTGGCGGAGCGGACGGGACTCGAACCCGCGACCCCCGGCGTGACAGGCCGGTATTCTAACCAACTGAACTACCGCTCCACTTCTTTTCATCGGCTTGAGAGGTTGGTCGACTCATCAAGCTTGCAGCGCTTCTAGCAGCCGCCGACGTTTTGGCGTCCCCTAGGGGATTCGAACCCCTGTACTCACCGTGAAAGGGTGATGTCCTAGGCCTCTAGACGAAGGGGACATAAACTTTTCAGTTAATGTCTTTACTATTTTCGCTTAAACCCTGATCATTTTCTAATTAAACATGATTAACAACTTCTTAATCATTCGAATCGTTTAATCAGTTTGTTTCAGTGATCAGCGAAGAACGACATTATAAACAGCTTTTTGTACCTTGTGAAGTCTTTTTTGTCCGATACCTTGGCGTTTCAACTGACTTCACTCTGTTCCGTGGTGGAGGTAAGCGGGATCGAACCGCTGACCTCTTGCATGCCATGCAAGCGCTCTCCCAGCTGAGCTATACCCCCTTGCAGAACAGAAACGAGATTTTAAAGGGGGCTTTTGAAGTTGTAAATACCTTTCGCCACAGCTTCTGAAAATAAATCGTCTTCAGGGTGCAAAACGGACACGTGAATCAGACACCGTTCGTGCCCGTTCCAAATTGCCGGCGCGAGCACGTCCGTTGCCAGGATCAGGGGGCGCCCTTTTCCAGCCGCGCCAGCACCGTTTCGCGTCCGAACAACATCAACACGGCGTCAATAGAGGGCGTATGCGTGGTGCCTGCGACCAGCAGACGTACTGGCATGGCCAGATGCGGCATCTTGAGCTTGTGGCTTGTCAGCGTGGCTTTGAATGCCGCCGAGATCGCCTCCTTGTTCCATTCAACTTCGCTCAGTGCATGGCGCAGGTCGGCCAGCGCCGGACGCACGGCGTCGGTGACGTGCTGCTCGAGCGCAGCCGGGTCGATCACGGGTTCGCGATAGAACATGGCGGCGTTCTCGGCAATCTCCTTTACCGTCGATGCACGATCCTTCAGCAACCCGATCACGAGCTCGAGTGCCGGCCCCTGCTCCAGCATGGCCGCATCGATGCCCAGTTCCGCCAGGAACGGCTTGGTGAGCATCTCGAGCCGCGCGTTGTCGGCTTCCTTGATGTAGTGCGCATTCAGCCAGTTCAGACGGTCTGGATCGTATTGCGCCGGGGACTTGCCCAGATGGTCGAGATCGAACCACTCCACAAACTGTTCGCGCGAAAAGATTTCCGCATCGCCGTGCGACCAACCCAGCCGCGCCAGATAGTTCAGCACCGCTTCCGGCAGGTAACCGCTGTCGCGATACCCCGTCACGCTAACCGCGCCGTGACGTTTGCTCATCTTCTCGCCCTGCTCGTTGAGCACGGTCGGCAAGTGCGCGTACACCGGCACCTCGCCATCCAGCGCACGCAGGATGTTGATCTGCCGCGGCGTGTTGTTCACGTGGTCATCGCCGCGAATCACGTGGGTGATTTTCATGTCGAGGTCGTCCACGACCACGCAGAAGTTGTACGTGGGCGTGCCGTCCGGACGCGCGATCACCAGGTCGTCGAGTTCGTCATTCGAGATCTCGATGGTGCCCTTTACCGCGTCGTCCCAGCTCACCACGCCGCCAATCGGATTGCGGAAGCGGATCACGGGCGATACGCCTTCGGGGATGGGCGGCAGCACCTTGCCCTCTTCGGGGCGCCACGTGCCGTCGTAACGGGGCTTCTCGCCGGCGGCGCGCTGGCGTTCACGCAATGCGTCGAGTTCTTCCGTCGACATGTAGCAGTGGTATGCAAGGCCCTTGTCGAGCATCTGCTTGAGCACTTCGCGATACCGCTCCATGCGCTGCATCTGATAGATCGGACCTTCGTCATAATCGAGGCCGAGCCATTCCATGCCCTCCAGAATGGCGTCCACGGATGCGTCGGTTGAACGCTCCAGGTCGGTGTCCTCGATACGCAACACGAAAACGCCCTTCATCTTGCGCGCGAACGCCCACGGATAAAGCGCGGAGCGAATGTTGCCGAGGTGGATGAAGCCTGTGGGGCTGGGAGCGAAACGGGTACGGACTTGGGTCATGTGCGGTGTGCTCGATAGCTCAAATGCGCATGCCGGCACGGACTGCCAGACAGGCGATACATCGGGGAACGGCTTGGGGCAAAGTGTTTTCGCGCCGTGTTCCGCGCGGTTACTGATTAACACTGCAAGCGCTCAATGCGAGATGGAATTATACCTGCCGGGGACTTTCGACCTGCGGCGGCCGGTCATCATGTTTTATCATGTCCGCCGCTACAGGACGACGTATCCGAACGGCCAGGTCCGCCGACCGGACCCGCGCCTCCCGCTTGATCCGCTTGATCCGCTTAAATACGCTTCGTTCGCCGCAAAGCAGGAGAACTCCTTGAAATCGCCGCTTCCCCCGCCGCTCCCTCCTTCGCCTCGCCTGTCCGGCTTGTCCCGCCGGGCGTTCTCTCTCGGCTGCGCGTCCGCGGTCCTCAGCGCCTGCACGACGGCTACCACGTCTCAAACATCGTCCAGCTCAGCGGGGACATCGGGCGTCACGCCGGCTTCGCCGGTCGCGACATCGCCGCAGCGACCCGTCCGCATCGGTCTTGCACTCGGCGGCGGCGCAGCGCGCGGGTTTGCGCATATCGGCGTGATCAAGGCGCTCGAAGCGCGCAACGTGAAGGTGGACCTGCTGAGCGGCACGAGCGCGGGATCGGTGATCGCGGCGTTATCGGCATCGGGGATGAACGGGATTGCCATCAACAAACTCGCGCTCACCATGGACGAAGCGTCGATCAGCGACTGGGCCATGCCGTTTCGCACGCGCGGTTTCCTGCAAGGCGTGGCGCTGCAGAATTACCTGAACAAGACGCTCGATAACAAGCCGATCGAGAAGATGGCGAAACCGCTCGGGATCGTTGCAACCGACCTGAAAACCGGCCAGCCGATCCTGTTCCAGCGCGGCAATACGGGCATTGCCGTGCGTGCATCGTGCAGCGTGCCGTCGATCTTCGAGCCCGTGAAGATCGGCGGCCACGAGTATGTGGACGGCGGACTGGTGAGTCCGGTGCCGGCCGCTTTTGCGCGCAAGATGGGTGCGGACTTCGTGATCGCGGTGGATATTTCAGCGCGTCCGGAAACGGCGCTGACGCAAAGTTCTTTCGACGTGCTGATGCAGACCTTCACGATCATGGGCCAGACCATCAAGGCCTACGAGCTCGATAAATACGCCGACTTCGTCATTCGCCCGAACCTCGCCGCCATGAGCGGCAGCGACTTCAGTCAGCGCAATGCGGCGATCCTGGCGGGCGAAGAAGCCGTTGCCAGGATCTGGCCCGATCTGCAACGGCAACTGGCGGCCAAAGGCGCTGCCGTCTGAGAGGACGGAAGCGCCCAAGGGCCTTAGTGCGACGGCGCGTCTCGCAGCGCCTTGACCTTCGCCGCGGTGACATCGCCGGGTTGGCCGCCCCAGCCTGAACGAAGATAGTTCGCGAGTTGCGCGAGTTCTTCGTCGTTGAGCGTCTTGGCGAACGCCGGCATTGCCTGCAGGCTCTCCGTGCCCGGGAACGCCGACGCTTCCACGCCATCGAGCATCGCGACGAGCATGTTGTGCGGATCGGCCTGACGCAGCGTGGAACTGCCTTGCATCGATACCGACACGTGCGGCTTGCCTTCCCCGCCGAGTCCGTGACACCCCGCGCACACCGCAACGTAGGTGTTGCGGCCAGCGGCGACCTGAGCGGCATCCGCCGATCCCGGCTGTACGGGTGTTGGCGGCGGCGGTGCGTCGCCCAGCAGATAAACCGACATCGCGCGCAAGTCGCCCGGCGACAGATATTGCGTGCTCAGATAAACCACCGGATGCATCTCTCCGAACGCGGGTCCCTGACGGCTGATCCCGGTCGCGAAGAATGTTTGCAGGTCGGCGCCGGTCCATCCGCGCGCGACGAGCGCGGCGGGTGTGATATCCGGTGGAACGACGCGTCCCAGATCCGATCCGTGCAGCGCCTTCGCCCCGTTCATCTGCCCGAACGCGCCACGCGGCGTGTGACATTCGGCGCAATGGCCCAGCGCGTTAGCCAGATATTTCCCGCGCGTCCAGTCAGCCGACGTTCCAACGGATGCATCCGGCAAGCTGTCTTTCAGGAACAGCATGTTCCAGAACATCACGGCAAACCGCATGTTGAACGGGAACTTGAGGTCGGGCTTGAGGTTCGGCACAGCAGCCGGTTTTTGCGCCATCAAGTAGGCGTAAATGTCGTCGCTGTCCGCACGCGTCATTGTCCGGTACGACGTGTAGGGCATCGCCGGATAAAGCTGGCCGTCGGGCGTCACGCCATCGTGCAGGGCCTTGTAGAACTCGGCCGCCGTCCATTTGCCGATGCCATGCACCGGGTCCGGCGTGATGTTCGTGCCATAGAAGGTGCCGAACGGCGAGCCGAGGCGCACGCCGCCCGCAAACGGTGCGCCTCCGGAACTCGTGTGGCACGCGGCGCAATCGGCGGCCTTCGCAAGATAACGGCCGTGTGCGATCTGATCGGGCGTGGACGTGCGCGCATCGACGGACGTATTGTCGGGTGTCTTGCTACACGCCGCCAAAGTAGACAGGGCCGCGATGCATAACGCCAGGGCGCCAAGACGAAGTGAGGATGTCGTGCTCATGCGGAATCCTTGACGAGCCCGGGCGTGTTCATCACCACGTCCTTTACCGCTTCGTAATAGCGTACATAGCCTGTGCATCGGCAGATGTGGTTGTCGAGCGCCTTCATGATCTCGCTATCCACCGATGCCTTCGAGATCGGCTCGCGCTTCAGACGTTCGATAAAAACCGTCGCAGCATTGACGAATCCCGGCGTGCAATACCCGCATTGAAAACTGAAGTGCTCAAGGAATTTTTGCTGCACCGGCGAGAGTTCGACAATCTCGCCTTGCTCGTTCTTCGAACCGTGACCTTCGATGGTCCGGATCTTCTTGCCATCGAAGAAATGCGCGCCCGTGATACACGAACGCACTTCCTCGCTGGTTCCGTCGGGCTTGTCGAGAATCACCACGCACGCGTGGCAGACGCCCTGCCCGCAGCCGAGCCGCGAGCCCGTCAGACCGACGTATTCGTGCAGGAAGTCGATCATCATCAGCCCGTCGGGCGTCTGGACCGGACCGGTCGCCACCCCGTTGATGGTAAGCGACAGAGGCTTCATCTGGATCATGCTGGTTTGATTAGGGGCCGTCATGCGAGCGCCTCCTGAATGTTTTGGGGCGTGACAGGCAAGTCGTTGAACCGATGCCCGATAGCGTGCGCAATGCCGTTGACGATTGCTGCCACCACCGGAATCATCACCACTTCCGCAATGCCCTTCGGCGGATCGGTTTCGGACAAGGGCAGCAGCACTTCGCCGGTCTGGGTCCAGACGGCGACATCGCTTGCGCGCGGCAGGTGATAGCGGTTGAAGTTCCAGGTGCCGTTGCCGGGACCTTCCTCGTAAAGCGGCAAATACTCGTGCAGCGCGTGGCCAATACCCATCGCCAGGCCGCCCTGCAACTGGCCCGACACGAGTTCCGGCGAAAGCATGTTGCCGCACTCCATGATCGAGTGATGCGAGAGCAGATCCACGCGGCCGCTTGCTTCATTGACCGAGAGTTCGACCAGCGTTCCGACCGCGCTGTAATACGTCACGGCCGCGTTATTGCGCTGAACAGGCGCGATGAAAACGCGCTTGCGGTTCACGGCGTGATACGCGGGCGCAGCGGGTGCGGCTTCGCCCTTATTGGCTTCCCCTTTTTTGGCTTCCCCTTCGCCGAAGAGCAGCGACAACCCGTCTATTGGCAAACGGTCCGTTGCGCCACGGATGTCGAACTCGGCTTCGGTCCATTGCCACCGGTTGAACACGTGCACGACCGCGCCCGTGACGAGCCCGAGTTCGTGGGCCTTTTTCGCAAGTTGTTCTAGCGGCAGGGGTTCGAGACCCGCCGCGGTCAGCTTGCCGTCCACCCAGCGCGCATCTTCGCGCCGGACGACCAGCGGCGCAGCCTGACCGCCGCCAATACCGCCACCCCAGATGGACATGGCTGCCGGCCACAAGCCATGAGTGAAGACGACGCGCGCCGCTTCATGCGTGCTGTGCGTGAAATAGAACGCCGAATTCGTGGCACTCGAGGGCGATGCCAGCTCCGGCGTCCATCGCGGATTCGCCGACACTTTGTCCTGCTCGGCTTGCGACATCATGTACGGGTCGCCGCTCGTGATCATCGGCAATTCGGGCCAGTCGACAATTGCCATGCGAACCTCCGCCGCCGGCTTGCCGAGCCACTTCGCGCACGCGATTGCCTGCGACGTGGAAATGCCCGTGCCGATTTCAGCGGCGGTGTGCTGCAGCTTGATCGTGCCGTCGGCCGCGATCTCGACCTTAGCAAAAGAAGCCTCCGCGCCCGTGCCGAAATCTTTCTGCACGCAGGCGAACCCCACGCCGTACCGGTTGCCCGGATGCGCGAATTCGTACTCGGCCTTCTTCTTCGCGCGTTCGGTCCAGAGCGGATGAACCTTGGCTTTCTGCAGGACTTCGTCGACGCGAATCGCGCCCGCCGGGATCGCGCCCTGCGTGTTTTTCATGCCCGAACGCAGCGCGTTTTTCAACCGCAAATCGATGGCGTCCGTTTCGAGCTGCCCGGCCACTTCATCGATCAGCATCTCGGTTGCAGCCATGGTCTGCAGCGTGCCATAACCGCGCGCGGAACCGGCATCGATTGCACGCGATGCGGTCGCCACACCCAACAGATCGCTTTTCGGAAAGTAATAGATCGACTGCGCGGCCGACGCGCCCACCATCGCGACCGATGGTGAAAAATTCGAACGCCCGCCGCCGTTGACTTCGAGCTCGGCGTTGAACGATTGCAGCATGCCGGTTTTCTTATCGACACCGATCCGGTAGTGCATCTTCGACGCATGACGCTTGATGGAAGTCTGGAACTGCTCGTAGCGGTCAAAGGCAAGGCGCACCGGCCGGCCATCGCCGTACATGGCGGCGACCAGGCCGTAGAACGGCACGTTGTAGTGATCCTTCGACCCGTAACCGACGGTCGATACCGGGTGCACGAAGAGGTTTTTCACCGGAAACCGGCACTTCGCCGCCATACCCGCGGCGCTTGCTGCGACTTCGGTCGGCCCTTGCGTGGGCACAACCATGTGCAGCGACTGCGTTGACGCGTCGTACCAGCAATTCGCGTTGTCGGCTTCGAGCGCGGCGGTATCGACGGATTGCGTCGTGTAGTGACGATCCAGCACCAGCCAGTCTGCCGGCGGATGGTCCAGTTCATCGCGCAACTTCTCGGCATGGAACATGCCCTGCTGATCGAGCTTGCCGTTTGCATTGCCGGCGGCCCACAGCGGCTCGTGCTTGCGCATCGCGCTTGGGAACAGCATGGTGTCTTTCAAGCTCGAGAACGTGTCCTCGTCGAACGGGGTTGCACCGCCGACGCGCACGAAGCGAAACGTGCCCCATGGATCGCGTTCGAGCGGCCCGGTCTTCGCGCCGTAGCGGATGACGTCTTCGTGGAACTGCAGCGCGTCTTTCGCGAAGCGAAAGCGCGCGAAGTCGTGATAGATCAGCATCGCGACGGCATGGCCCAGATAGGCCGGCGTCTTGCCCTGAGGCAGGAGCATGTCGTCGCCATAGAAGGCGGGGAACGCGAGACCGTCACGCGCCAGATCCTCGGCCGTGACGATCCGGTCGGGTTTCAGTTCGTCGCCAAGCAGGCCGAGATCGAAGCCCTCATAGGTCCGGTCGGCCTGCGTCGTGCGCAAGATCAACGCATGGGACTGCTGGTTCGGCCAGTGCGGCATGTCAGCGGCGCGTACGTCACGAGCAAACACCTTGGACCCGGTGACCTTTGCAATCCCGTCGATACGAAACTTCGCGCGGCCGGTCGCCGCATCCCATTGGATCGGCGTCAGCACCTTTTCTTCAAACAACGCGGCGAAAGCGCGACTGCCAAGCGGCGCGATGATGACAGTCAGTCCTGCAACGACGCTCGCCTTAAGAAAACCACGACGCGATCGGTCGAGTTCCCCCATATCACTCTCCTCACCCAAGCGACTCAACGCCCTTAGGTCACATTCAATCAAATTCCGGAACTCATTTCGGATTCCGAAACTATTAACTTTTAGAACCAGCCGTTTATTCGTTGCAAAGGAAGAATGACGGGGTTAAAAAGCGCTTCCGATCCTAAACGCACTTCGGTTCGTCAGGGTGCAAGGATTTGCAGCAGCCTGTTTCGAATTTCAACATGCGCTTTTATTCACTTCGAAACGCTTTGACGGCATTTGCGTGATTGGCTGCGGCAGGGAGCCGCAGTCAGCGTGAAAAGCTGGCGATTGTACGTGGCAAGGTTGCTTGCAGGCAGCGATCAGGGTGTCAAGTTTTGTCTTGAGCGCGTCAGCGTGCCTGAGTTGTTTCGATCAACGACAAAAGCCCGCCTTCTTTCGAAAGGCAGGCATGCGTTGCTGGCTGGCGCGTCTCTATCAGCCGGCCAGTCAGATCATTTCAAATAATTTAATTGTCGCCGTTGCCACCAATCGTGGCGCTAACTCGCTGGCGCAGATCCACGCCGTCTATGGGGAACGTCGCTTCGATTCGACGAGCGCCGGTATAACGCTTTTCCCAATAGCTGTTGTCCATGTCGTCGACACGGATCGTGCTGCCCGTGGACGGCGAATGCACAAACTTGTTGTCGCCAATATAGATGCCGACATGCGAGAACGAACGGCGCATTGTGTTGAAGAACACCAGATCGCCGGGTTTCAGCTCGCTCACGCGAACCTTTTCACCAACCCGGCTCATTTCTTCCGCGCGGCGCGGCAGCGTCATGCCAAGCGTGTCCTGAAACACGTAGCGCACAAAGCCGCTGCAATCCAGGCCGGAGTCCGGCGTGTTGCCGCCCCAGCGGTAACGCACGCCGATCATGTTGAGCGCGCCGACGACCACGTCGCCTGCCTTGCTCGCCATGCCGGAAAGAAAAGAACGCGTACCGCCAGTTGTAGAAGCGGGTGCCGGAGAAGATGAGGTGCTTGTCACGTTGCTGGATCCTGCAACGGGATAGATGTCATTCGCTGCTTTCGGCGACGAAAAAATGCCGTTGCTGGCATTTTGGCTCGAAATGTTGACTTCGTCGGCGAACGCACCGCTAGCTGCTGTCATCATCAGGCCGATCAACATGCTGGCTGCTGCGCGCGCGCATGTCTGAGTCAAGGTCAATGGCTGCATCGGTCGGTAAGTTTGGGGTAAAAAGTCTGAAAAATCAGGGCGATGCGGAAAAAGTTTGCTCGATACTAGCCAGATATTATTTACATGTCAAAAGGCATAGAAAAATACAATTAAGATGCGCACCTAATTGGTGAAAATTAGGCCGCGATCGCAGCTTTCAGTAACTTTCTTGTGTATTCGTGGGACGGCATGGCAAAAATATTCTCCACATCACCGGTTTCCACGACAGTTCCGTTCTGCATGACCACCACCCGGTGTGCCATTGCGCCGATGACCTCCAGGTCATGGCTGATAAAGACATAGCCCAGGTTGTACTTCTGTTGTATGTCGGCTAGCAGACGTAAAACTTGATGTTGAATTGAAACATCGAGTGCGCTGGTGGGCTCATCGAGGATCAGGATGCGCGGTTCGAGCACCAATGCGCGGGCAATGGCGATTCTCTGACGCTGGCCGCCGGAAAACTCGTGCGGATAACGATTCAGGCAAGTCCGATCCATGCCGACTTCCCGCAGGACCGCCACGACCTTTGCGTGACGGGCGGCAGCGTCGAGCTCGGGACGATGCAGCGCCAGCCCCTCCCCCACGATCCGCTCAATGGTCTGGCGGGGCGAGAGCGAGCTGTACGGGTCCTGAAACACGACCTGCATGTTCGATCGCAGCACCGTCTGCTCACGGCCACGGTAATCGGCGAGCAAACGCCCCTGGAACTCGACCTGTCCGTGCGAGGTCCGCTGCAAACCGAGCAACGCCATGGCCAACGTGGATTTGCCTGAGCCCGACTCGCCGACAATGCCGAGCGTCTCGCCCTGCCGCACGCTTACGGAAACGCCGTCGACCGCCTTGAACGCGCCGCGCCGGAACCAGCCGCCCACGCCCGCGATCTTCGTGGCGAATTCCACCGATACATCCTTCGCGTCGAGCAGAACTGGCGACAACGGCAACACCGGCAACACCGTCCGCTCCGGTTTGCTCTGGAGCAGGCGGATCGTGTACGGATGCTGCGGCGACGCGAAAATCGATTCCACCGTCCCGCTTTCCACCAGCACGCCCTGCTCCATCACAGCCACGCGCTGCGCAAATTTGCGCACCAGGTTGAGATCGTGCGTGATCAGCAAGACGGCCATGCCACGCGACGCGGCTTCATCGCGTTGAAGTTCGAGGAGCAATTCCACGATCTGCGCACGGATCGTGACGTCGAGCGCCGTCGTCGGTTCGTCGGCGAGAAGCAGGGAAACCTTGCTGCATGTGAACCTCGACGGCGATGTCCTGATCCAGGTGAAAGGCTCGGGGGAATCGACCGCGGTTGACGGCCAACCCATCGATGCCGGTTTCAACCTGCGTCACACGCATCTGTTCC
>NZ_JBSIPA010000182.1:0-11934 GCF_053574605.1 Caballeronia sp. M23-90
TGACGTGGTCCGCGCACTGGGTGGCGGACCCGCGGTTCGCGCACGCGATCAGCGAGTTCCTCGACGAGGAGACGGCCGCGATGGACCAGCACATCCAGGAACTTGAAGCGCATACACCCTTCCGTAAAAAGGTTTAAGGATCCGCACGAAAGCTGGCCAAATGGCTAACGTCAGCGCCAATACCTGCCTGGAAACTGCAACTCGACTTATCATCATGTCGAAATGCTTTCGCTTTTACGGCGATAACCCTCAACCCGTCATGCGCCGGAACAGGACCCCCGAATGCGGGGCATCGTATGGACAAGCTCAAGATGAAAAATCGATTCTTCAATCTCTATAGCCACGATTTCGCGCGCGTGGCGGTGGGCGTCCCACGCTGCAAGGTCGCCGATCCGGCCTTCAACGCGGCTGAAACCATCGAACTGGCAAAGCAGGCGGCGGCAAACGGCGCCGTCCTTGTGGCGTTCCCCGAGCTCGGGATCTCGGCCTATACCTGCGACGACCTGTTCCACCAGCGCGCTTTGCTCGACGCTTGCGAAGAGGCGCTTGCAACGGTGGTGGCGGCATCGAAGAGCTTGTCCGTAGCAATGATCGTCGGCATGCCGTTGCGTGTGGAGCACACGCTTTTTAACTGCGCGATCGTGGTTGCGGGCGGCAAGATCCAGGGCGTCGTGCCGAAGAGTTATCTGCCGAACTATGGTGAGTTCTACGAAGCCCGGCAGTTCAGCGCGGCGGAAAACGCATCGGTTGACCGGGTGAACCTGCTGGGATCGGACGTGCCGTTTGGTTCTTCGCTGCTGTTCGAAATCGCCGACATGCCGCTGTTCCGTTTCCACGTGGAGATCTGCGAAGACGTCTGGGTGCCGATTCCCCCGTCGTCGTTCGCGGCACTCGCGGGCGCCACCGTGCTGGTGAATCTGTCGGCATCGAACGTGGTGGTCGGCAAGGCGGGTTATCGGCATCAACTGGTTTCGCAGCAATCCGCCCGTTGCCTCTCGGCTTACCTCTACACATCGGCGGGACGGGGCGAGTCGACGACGGATCTCGCCTGGGACGGCCAGGCGATCATCTACGAAAACGGTGAACTGCTCGCCGAATCCGAACGCTTCCTGGACACGTCGCATCTCGTTTTCGCCGATGTCGATCTCGAGCGTCTCTCGCGCGAACGCATGCGCCAGACCACGTTCGGCCAGTCGGTTCGCCGCCATGCCGACGAAGTTTCCGCATTCGAAACCATCCGCTTCGGCCTGGAACTGCCGCTGAACCGCGCGCTGCCGCTCGATCGCGCCGTGGAGCGTTTCCCGTACGTGCCGTCGGAAGCCAAGCGCCGCGACGAGCGCTGCAACGAGGTCTACAACATCCAGGTGCAGGCGCTCGTGCAGCGTTTGTCCGCGAGCGGTATTTCGAAGGTGGTGATCGGGATTTCGGGAGGGTTGGATTCAACGCACGCGCTGCTGGTTTGCGCGAAAGCAATGGACCGCCTGAAGCTGCCGCGCACGAACATTCTTGGCGTGACCATGCCGGGTTTTGCAACCAGCGACCGGACGCTGTCCCAGGCGCGGCAACTGATGGAAGTGGTCGGCTGTTCCGCAAGCGAGATCGATATCCGGCCGAGCTGCGAGCAGATGCTGAAGGACCTCGGGCATCCGTATTCGTCGGGCAAGGAAGAGTACGACATCACTTTCGAAAACGTACAGGCGGGCGAACGCACGAACCATCTGTTCCGGCTTGCGAACTTCAAGGGCGGCATTGTGATCGGCACGGGCGATCTGAGCGAACTCGCGCTTGGATGGTGCACCTACGGCGTGGGCGATCACATGTCCCACTACAACGTGAACGCCAGCGTCCCGAAAACGCTGATCACACATCTGGTCCGATGGGTTGCCGAGACGGGGCAAATCGGCAATTCGGGGTCGGACGTCCTGATCAACATCCTGAACACGGATATCAGTCCCGAACTCGTTCCAGGAAAAGCGAACGGTGAGCCCGAGCAAAAAACCGAAAGCGTGATCGGGCCGTACGAGTTGCAGGACTTCAACCTCTACTACACGCTGCGCTTCGGCTTCTCACCGTCCAAGGTGGCGTTCCTCGAATACACGGCCTGGAAGGATCGCGATGCAGGCGAGTGGCCCGAAGGCGCACACGTTGCGCGCAATCAGTACAACCTCGAAGACATCAAGCGCAATCTGGGCATCTTCCTGGACCGGTTCTTCAGGACCAGTCAGTTCAAGCGTTCGTGCATTCCGAATGCGCCGAAGGTTGGTACCGGCGGTTCACTGTCCCCTCGTGGCGACTGGCGTGCACCGAGCGACTCGGAATCCATCGTCTGGATGAACGATTTGAAGAACATTCCTGCGGAATGACCCGTTTGCACCAGATTTGCGCGTGAAATCCGACGAAATCGGTGAATTGCGGTGAGCTCTTCGAGTCGTTGGCGCGAGATGCTTGCGGTGAACCATGAAAACGCGGCTAGAATCAAAGCATCGATTTGAAATTCGTTATCTACCATTCGCACATCTCGCCACGCATGTGGCGTCATCATTTAAACGAGGCGCGCCATGAAGAGCATCACCGCAGTCATCAAGCCGTTCAAGCTGGACGAAGTCCGCGAGGCACTGGCAACGGCCGGTCTTACCGGCCTGACGGTTACCGAGGTCAAGGGGTTTGGACGTCAAAAGGGTCACACGGAGTTGTATCGCGGGGCGGAGTACGTCGTCGACTTTCTGCCGAAGGTAAAAATCGAAGTCGTCGTGGCGGACTCGCAGACGGATCAGGTTATCGATGCCATCATCGGGGCGGCTCGTACCGGCAAGATTGGCGACGGCAAGATTTTTGTGACCGACGTCCAGCGCGTGATCCGCATTCGTACCGGCGAGGAGGACGAAGCAGCCGTCTGAGCGGGCTTCGTTCAATGGCGGCCTGACACAGCTTCAGGCCGTCATATTCTTTGAAGTGCGGCCGGTCGACGGTCGCAATCGTCATTTATCGTTATCGGCCTCGTCGATTGCGCATCCTGTTTTGTCCTCGTTCCGTACATTCCCGTCATCAATCTAAATATTCGTTGCGGTACTATCGGCATCCCTGTGTGCTATTTGTAAGGATTTGTGGATGCATCACGCGATCGGCTTCATACAAGATCTGGCGGTCATCATGGCGATTGCGGGCGTCGTCACCGTGTTGTTTCATCGCCTGAAGCAGCCAGTCGTGTTGGGATACATCGTGGCGGGCGTGATCATCGGACCGTACACGCCACCTTTTCAGCTTATCCACGACGAAGCCACCATCCAGACCCTCGGCGAACTCGGCGTGGTCTTCCTGATGTTTTCTCTCGGGCTCGAATTCAGCCTGAAGAAGCTCTTCAAGGTCGGGGCCACGGCGTTCGTGGCGGCCGCGTCCGAGATCTTGCTGATGATCTGGATCGGCTACGAAATCGGCCAATGGTTCGGCTGGAATACGATGGACTCGCTGTTCCTCGGCGCGATGCTCGCCATTTCGTCGACCACGATTATCGTCAAGGCGCTTTCGGAACTCGGCATGAAGGGCGAGCCGTTCGCGCAACTGATTTTCGGCATTCTGATCGTGGAGGACATTCTTGCGATCGCCATGCTCGTGCTGCTTTCTGGGATCGCGCAGACCGGATCGGTATCGGCGGGCGTGGCGTTCGTGACGCTCGGCAAGTTGCTGTTGTTCATGACGGTATCGATGGTGATCGGCATCCTGATCGTGCCGCGCGCGCTCGATTACGTCGCCAAGGCCAAGAGCGATGAAATGCTGCTCGTCACCGTGCTCGGCTTCTGTTTCGGCTTCTGTCTGCTCGTCGTGAAGCTGGACTACAGCATCGCGCTCGGGGCGTTCCTGATCGGCGCGATCATGGCCGAATCGCGGAATCTGCAGCGCATCGAGCATCTGATCGCGCCGATTCGCGACATGTTCTCGGCCATCTTTTTTGTGACCATCGGGCTGTTGCTGAACCCGGGGGTGCTCGTCGATTACTGGTGGCCGATCACCGTCATCACCATAGCGGTCGTGTTCGGCAAGATCGTGTCGTGCGGGCTCGGGACGTTCCTCGCCGGGCGCGACGGGCGTACATCGATGCGCGTCGGCATGAGCGTGGCGCAGATCGGTGAGTTCTCGTTCATCATCGCGTCGCTGGGGGTGTCGCTGAAAGTGACCAGCAGCTTCCTGTATCCGATCGCGGTCGCGGTTTCCGCGCTGACCACGTTGTTCACGCCATACCTGATCAAGGCCGCCGATCCCATCACGCGGCGCATCGCCCAATCCATGCCGGTTCCGGTCGCCAATACGTTCGGGCTGTATTCGCAATGGCTTGCAAGCCTTTCGCCCGATACCGCCGGCCCAACCCTCTTCAGCATGACACGGCGAATCGTGCTGCAGATCGCGGTCAATCTGGCGCTGGTCGCCGCCATCTTTCTCGCCGCTTCGTACTCGGCGCCGGGCACCAAAGCGTTTCTCGCCCGCTGGCTGCCGACCAACGACGCGCAGCGCGTAGCCATCTGGAGCGTGGCGTTGCTGGTGTCGATGCCGTTTCTTGTCGCGGTTTATCGAAAGCTCGAGTCGCTTGCATTGATGCTCGCCGAAGTGAGCGTGCAGCCCGCGAAGGCCGGGCGCTTCACGAGCGCGCTGCGCTCGGCCATTTCCGGGCTGATCCCGATTCTCGCGATGTTCGGCGTCTTCCTGCTGGTCACCGTGCTGTCGGGCGCGATTCTCCCGCCGTTCGGCCTGATGATTGCGGTGCTCGTTTGCGCGGCGCTGTTATTGACCGTGTTGTGGCGCTGGTGCGTGAAGATCCACGCGACCATGCAAATCGCACTGCGAGAAACTTTCGAAGAGCCTCGCGATCATTAATGAGCATGAATTGTTTCTTTCCTCTGGTAATGTGAGCAATTGTTTGATGGTTTGCCGCCCCCGGACCAGAGGCGGATAATTGAACTCTGACCATTCTCAAAGCGCATCGCGCCTCTATCGGAATGAGCGAAAACAAGACGTCAAACTCGGGCAAGCCCGAAAATACCGTGGGTTCTACGGGCTCCGGTCCGCATATCCCCAATCCCGATCCGGCCGTTCCGTCCGCGTCATCTCATAAAAGCACTGAAGTTCCCGCCGCTGCCGAGCCTGGGCCTGATGCCAGCGCGGCGGAGCGGGCGTCGACGGATGCGCCATCGAGTGCGTCGACGGTCGAGCCCGTAGACGTAGCGAAGGCCCAGCGCGACGATGCCGCCGAAGCGCGCAAGTCGGCGGCGAGCGCCACGTTTGCACAGGAGAACGCCGCGAGGCCTGTGTCCGCTCACGCGCCGTCCACTGTAGATGCAGGCCTCGCGAAAGAGGTCGAGTCGGCGACTGAAGCGCACGCTAATCTCGCGGAAGAGGTCGAGATCGCGACTGAAGCGCAAGCCGCGGAAACCGTGGAGATCAACTCGGAGACCGTCCCGCCGCGAGCCAGCGCCTTGCCTCCGGAATTTACCGCCGCGCCTGACTTCGGCACGTTTCATCCGCCTCCCATACCGCCTGAAGCTCCGCCCGGCAAGCAAGCGCCGCCCGCGTACTTGCGGCAGAGCGATTCCGCATGGTCGGTGTTCGGCCGTGTGATGAAGGCGCGCGCCCGTCAGATCTTCGATCGCGCCGGACAGCGCATCACACAGCGGACGTTGAAGATTGGTGTATCGGCGCGGATCTTTCATCCCGAACCGGGTGCCAAAGGTCTGCGCGGCAAGACGCTGCAATACCTCGAAGAATCGATCGCGCATTGGGTGATGTCGCGCGATGTGCTCGTGTTCATGATTCCCACGGTCGGGCATCAGGGCATGCTGCATCCGAGCAATATTCGTTTGCGCGATTACGCGAAGCATCTTGACGGCCTGTTGCTTCAAGGCGGCGCGGATGTTTCGCCGCAGTCCTACGCGGAAGCGGCAACGCGCCACGAATGGCCGGGAGACCGTGTGCGCGATATGTACGAGCTCGAGTTGCTCCATGAGTTCATCGAATCGGGCAAGCCGGTGCTCGGCGTGTGCCGCGGTTGCCAGCTCATCAATGTGGCGTTCGGCGGCACGCTGTATCAGGACATTGCCACCGATGTCCCGACCGCCGGCATCCATGTCAATGAGCAATACGACCAGCATCGGCATCCGATTCGTTTCCCCGATGGCTCGACGCTCGTCAACATGTTCCCGGGCCGCCGCGAAGCGCTCGTGAATTCGATCCACCATCAGGCAGTGAAGACGATTGGCCGCGATCTGAACATCGAGGCGGTATCGGCGGCGGATGGGATCATCGAGGCTGTGCGTTACCGGCGCGCGCCGTTCGTGATGGGCGTGCAATGGCATCCGGAGTTTCATCGCGCGGGTGGCGACGAGTTGCTGGACTGCACGCCGCTGCTGGATACGTTCCTGCGCGTGGCACGTGAGACGCGCTTCTGAATCGGCGTTGAACGAAATCAGGCTATAACGACAAGGGCCGCTTCAACATCAGTTGAAGCGGCCCTTGTCCTTCATGCGGCAACCAGAATTACTGCACGATCCCAGCTTCGTTTTGATCCTGGAGCTGCTGGACCTGTTGTTGCAGCGCCCGCAAACGGCGCTCGGCATTGGATTTGTCGTTCTGCAACGCCATTGATTCCGCCTGCATTTGCTGTTGCCGTTGCGACACTTCGCTTTCTTGCGCACGTGCAATGGAAAGGTCTGCCGTCAGCCGCTGCGCCCGATCGTTCGATACCGCGATCACCCGCTCCAGCAGCGCCTTTTGCGCCTGCAATTGCGTGCGCTGGATCTCGCCCTCGGCGAGCGCGTAACTCTTCCTCGCGAACTGCGCGTAGACGGTTTCTGCGTGCATGTTGTCCTGCGACTTCACCACGCGCCAGAAATTCTTGTCCTGGAACAGCGCGACGTAATACACCATCTCTTGCGGATAGAAAAAGAGCGCCGCGCCATAGTTGCCGTTGTACGTGACGCGCAACTCGGTAAGCTTCTTCGCCTGAACCATTTGCCGGAGTTCGGATACGTTCCCCGCCGCCTGGCCGCTCTCCGCGCCGTCGCTGCCGTCCTTGAAATCGTCCATCGAACCATAAGCGGGTACGGGACGGACGGGATCAGCCAGACCCGTTGCCGAAAGCAGCGTGCCCACGGGCTGATAAGCATTGACCACGGTCGAGCCGAACCCGATGACAACAACAAACAACGCTTGCAGAAGGGCGGAGGTGGAGCAGGACTTCATAGTGCGAGGCTTCTAGATTGATTGAGGATCGACGCGAGGTGTGACGCGTTCAAAACGCGTCACACCTCGCCGCCAGGGAACCGTCTGGTTGATGCACGATCATTCGCGCGCGATTACTTCAGGAATTGCGATCCTGGTTCGGTGACACGGCGTTGGCTGATATCGGAACTCCAGTTCGATGAATCGCCTGAGCCCGAGCGTGGCGTGGCTACTGAACTTGCGCGCACCGTCTGGCGGGAGACGCCGCTGTTGTCGTCGAGGACGGCCGAATGCGCGAGCATGTTGTACATCTCGGTCACGCTGAGCGAAGAACCCGACGAAGCCGTGCGCATGTCGTCGCGCGACTGAGCGCGGCGACCTGGCGAGGCCAGCGGCGCATCGAACCCGCTGCTGCGATATACGGGCGTGCCCTGGTATTCGTGACCGTGGCGCCGCTGCACGACTTCGTAGCTGCGCGCCTCGCGGATAACCGCAGCTGAACGCTTGTTCTTGCCGTGGCTCTTCGCGCGGCCGCGCTCGGATGCTTGCGCAACCACCAGCGGTTTTGTCTTCGCAACGACTTGCGGTTTCGTTACCCGTGCCGACGTGTCGCCGGCGCTGGCCGTTCCGCTGTTGCTGGCGACTGAAGCGGTGTTGGGCGACGGTTTGGCTGTTGTGGTCGAAGCGGTCGTGGCCGGCGGTGCTGAAGGTGTCTGCAACGCAGTGAGAGCCGCAGCGGCGACAGCCGAAGGCTTGGAGGAACCTTCAGCCGGATGAGAGCCGGACGTTGCAGTAGACACGGTAGCTGAGCTGGAAGGCGGCACAGAAGAAACTGCAGACGGTTCAGCAGCAACGACATCAGCTGATGCATCAGCCGCGGGCGTTGCATTCGACGCAACCATGGCCGCTTGTTCCGGCTTTTGATGGCCGATTCGCGTGCCAAACAGCGCCCAGGCGATAAACGCAGCGCAAGCCAGCGCAATCGCACCGCCGGCAACCTGTTTGCGACGATCGTTTGCAGGTGGCGTCTTGACCACGCGATCGTCGGGTGCGGTGAATGGCTCGAATGCAAACGATGCTGGTTCCGGGGCGGCCGGTGCGATATCAACAGGCGCGGCGGCGAAGCCCGTTTGCTCCGTCTGCAGCATTTCATCATTGCGTCTGAACTTGCCCCAGAGACTTGCCGGCGTGTATGGAAAACGCTCGTTGCGAAGCGATATCGGACTGACATAAGCCGTGAGAAATCGCGCCGCGTAAAACGGAATTTCATATTCGGTCAATGCTGGACGCGCGCTCTTCAGCGTCCACTCTTCGCCATAGACGGCGTTGGGCATACCGGCGAGCGGGTACAGGGTTGGCAGAAGCAGATCGCCTTGTACAACGACCAGAGGAGCATTCATTTTTTTCTCATATCCGAAAGCGGGCGTCAGGACTGCTCAGCGAAACAACACGCGGGGCAGCCGTGTGGACATCGCCCGGATGTTGCTGCGAAGGTGACAGATATTTCACCTTGCCGGACCGCCACAGAACAGCCCTCGATCATACCCAGCGCCTGCTTTGGCGTCGCTCAGAACCTTCTTAGTTCCATTGTTGGAAGGTGCTCGGAGGAAAGAAACATCGCTGAATGATACGGACGCAACGTACATTTCAACGGGCCACGCCAATGCACGCGGGACGTGTTGCGCTACATCCTGCAAGAGGCGTTGAACGAGATTACGCCAGCGATTCCATGAAGGCAAAGCAAACCCGGAGACCTCAGCCGATCGGCCGGGTATAGCGCAGCGCGATGATAGGTATGCCGCCCATCGTGTCATCTTCACGTCCCGCCAAACGCCATCCACGCGATTCATAAAACCCGATTGCCGCAACATTCGGCTCGAGCACATAGAGGTGCAAGTTCTTCGCGCCGTGACCTGCCGCCCATTGCGCGGCTTGCTCGAGCATTGCGGTGCCGAGCCCCGTGCCTTTGGCTTTCGGCATGGCGTGCAGGTTGTCAACGAGCGCGCTGCCAGTTTCATCGGGTGCCATCACGCATACGAACCCGGCCGGCTCCTCGCCGATGTACGCGATGAACACTTCGCCCGCGCCATTCGCAAGTTCGTCGAAGCGCGTGCTCCAGTGCGCGGCGCGATCCACCGTCAGTTCGTCATCGAGATACGTGTCCGGCAGGATCCCTCGATACGCAGTTGCCCAACTCCTTGCATGCATGTCGGCTATAAGCGCCGCATCCTTTAATGTCGCCAGTTGCAAAACGAATCCGGTCGGTTGTTGCGAATTTGTAAGCTTATTTGTAGACATATGAAAGATAAAGTTAAGCTGTTTTAGCAGCAATTACGCGAAGTTTGAATGAGCGTGTTTCGCGTTCGCGTTGTAAGATTGGCGACGCGGACAATCAGCGAAATAACGATGTTAAATATCGAGGGTTAACCCTTGTGTAGTTATTTTTGGTCGTTTGCGCCGTGCCGAGGAATTTTTTGCCGGTCTTCAACCGGCGAAGCTTACACATGCATCCGGCGTTTTGCCACCACGCAGCTCGCAAACGAGTGCATCGGTTTCCAGCGTTTCACGCCGCGTCGAGCCACACACCGTCCAAGCAATCCGGCCGGCGTTTTTAGTCAAAGTCTTTGAGATAGACATGTCCACCCCTTCACATGCAACGCCCGTGAACGAGTCGAAAGCGAAGTCGGTATTTCGCGTCGTCAGCGGCAACTTCCTTGAAATGTACGACTTCATGGTCTATGGCTATTACGCCTCGTCCATTGCGAAGACGTACTTTCCGAGCGGCAACGAATTCGCGTCGCTGATGCTCGCGCTGTCGGTGTTCGGCGCCGGCTTCCTGATGCGGCCGATCGGCGCTATCGTGCTCGGCGCGTATATCGATCACCACGGCCGGCGGAAGGGCTTGATTCTTACGCTGACCATGATGGCGATCGGCACGCTGCTGGTCGCGGTGATCCCGGGATACGCGACCATCGGGGTGCTGGCCCCGATCATCGTGCTGGCTGGCCGCTTGCTGCAGGGCTTTTCGGCCGGCGTGGAGCTTGGCGGCGTGTCCGTGTATCTGTCCGAGATCGCGACCAAGGGCAACAAGGGTTTCTATTGCTCCTGGCAGTCGGGTAGCCAGCAAGTGGCGGTGGTGTTTGCCGCGCTGATCGGCGTGGTCATGAGCCAGGTCTTGCCGCCCGACCAGATGACCGCCTGGGGTTGGCGCGTGCCGTTCATCATCGGCTGCCTGATCGTGCCGTTCCTGTTCATCATCCGCCGTTCGCTGCAGGAAACGGAGGAGTTCCTCGCGCGCAAACATCGTCCGTCGATGAGCGAGATCATGAGGTCCATGGCGTCGAACTGGGGCATCGTGCTGGCCGGCATGGGCATGGTGATCATGACGACCGTGTCGTTCTACATGATCACGGCGTACACGCCGACGTTCGGCAAGGAAGTGCTGAAGCTTTCTTCCATCGATACATTGGTGGTGACGGTGTTCGTCGGTTTGTCGAATCTCGTCTGGCTGCCGCTTTCGGGCGCGGTGTCGGACCGTGTCGGACGTCGCCCGGTGCTGTTGTTCTTCACGATCCTGACCATTCTCACGTCGTATCCGGCCGTTCAATGGCTTGTCGCCGATCCATCGTTCCTGCGTCTGCTCGGCGTCGAGTTGTGGCTATCGTTCCTGTACGGAAGCTATAACGGCGCGATGGTCGTGGCGCTCACGGAAGTCATGCCGGTCGAAGTCCGGACCACGGGCTTCTCGCTTGCGTACAGCCTCGCAACGACGATCGGCGGCTTCACGCCCGCCATCTCGACCTACCTGATTCACGCGACCGGCAACAAGGCGGCGCCCGGCGTTTGGATGGGGCTTGCGGCGATCTGCGGGTTGATCGCGACGCTGGTGCTTTACCGCTCAACGGAAGCGCGCAATCAGTACAAGACGGCCTGACTTTCCGTCACCTGTGGCCTGAAACGAAAACCCCTCGCCGTGGCGAGGGGTTTTTTGTTGCAAACGCTGGTGTCGGAGACACTAGGAAGACGCTGCAACATCCTTCGCCACCCGTTCGATGACTCCATCCCACGCGCCAGGTTTCGCCTGCCGGAACAGATGGGCTTTGGGATACCACGCGCTCGAAGGTGTGTCGATACCCCAACGCCAGTCGGCTGCGAACGGCAGCATCAGCCACAGCGGTTTTCCGAGCGCGCCGCTTAGATGCGCGACGGCGGTATCGATGGATACGACGCCGTCCAGACGATCGATGATCGCGGCGGTATCGGCGAAATTCTCCAGCTTGTCTTCCAGCCGCTGAATGAAACGCGCCCGCGGATGCTTGTCCAGCAGCGCGCGTTCTTCAGTGGTGAGCGTGGGCTGCAGCACGATCCAGTCGATGCCTTCCAGCATGAACAAAGGTTCCAGTAACGCGAGCGGCGCCGAGCGCGTCTCGCAGGGCTGGATCCGGCCCGACCATGCAATGCCGAGTTTGCGCTTCGACTGGCCGCCGAGCGACCCGCGCCATTTCTTGCGATACGCGGCTGGCACCACGAGATAGGGCGTGCGCGCCGGCACCATTTCCGTATTCGATACACCCAGCGCCAGCGGCAAGCTGAGCAGGGGGATGAACGCGTCAATGTCGGCGGGAGGGGGTGTCAGCGTGCTTTTCAATATGACGCCCGCCGCGTTTGCCGCCGGCTCGAGCAGCGCAACAAGCGCCGGTTGCACCTCGAGCACGATCTGGCCGACGA
>NZ_JBSIPA010000183.1:0-11900 GCF_053574605.1 Caballeronia sp. M23-90
CGAAAGCAATTGCGCCTGCAGGCGCGCGTAGAGCGCGGGTTCCTTTTGCAGCACCGGGATGCTCGCGAACGTCATGGTCAGTGGACACAACGATCCGCTTTCGAGTTGCGCGTGGAGAAAATATCCGCCGCAAACGCGCTTGCCGTTCCCGTTGAACCAGCGCGCGCTGGTCGCGGGCTGGAATGCGTTGTACCTGAAGCAGGGTGAATTCAAGCCGGACCCCACGCGTTCGGCGCAATGGAACCGCGGGCAATATCTCGTCGATGGCGCCGGCCACTGCAGCGCATGCCATTCGCCGCGCAACGCACTCGGCGCGGAAAAAGGCGGACGCTTGTACATGACGGGCGGCAGCGCGGAGGGCTGGGTTGCACCTTCGCTGGTCGGCAACTCGAAAGCGCCCGTCAAGTGGACCGAACAGGCGCTCTACGATTACCTGAAGACCGGTTTTTCGCACGAGCACGGTGTCGCCGCCGGACCGATGGCGCCGGTCGTCGCGAGTTTGTCGACACTGCCCGAAGCCGACGTCCGTGCGATGGCGCATTACGTGGCGTCGTTATCGGCTACGGCGGAAGTCGCGAAACCGGTGGCAGTCGCGCAAGCCAAACCGGACGCCATCACCCTGCAAGCTCTCGACAGCGGCCGCCGTATTTTCGATGGCGCGTGCGCCGTATGCCATGCGGCGACCGGCGGTGTCGGCAACTTCGGTGTGCGACCGTTGCTGGCGCTCAATACAAGTGTGAGCGAAGCTACGCCCGACAACTTGCTGAAGGTCATTCAGAACGGCATCGACGCCCCCGCCACCGATGCGCTCGGCTACATGCCCGGCTTCAGGGACTCCTTCGATGACCGGCAGATGGCCGACCTCGTAACGTATATCCGCGCCACTTTCGCGCCGAACGAAGCGCCGTGGAAGGACCTGCAGCAGGTGTCGGCGCGGGTGCGCAAACATGCGCATTGACCCTCCGATGCGTTCCTCCGATACCTTGCAACCTCCCTTGCCCCAATATGAAGTATCGGAGCAGATCGGGCATCTGCTGCGCAAGGCTTATCAGCGGCATCTGTTCATCTTCGGGCGAAGTATCGACGACCCGCAACTGACCGCCGTGCAGTTTGCCGTGTTGAGCGCGAGCCGTAAGCTCGGGCCATCGTCCATGAGCGACCTTGGCAAGGCGACCGCAATCGATGCGGCCACGGTACGCGGCATTATCGAACGTTTGAGGGCGCGCGATCTGATCGAGTTGCGCACCAATCGCGATGACCGGCGCAAGGTCACCGTGCAATTGACGCAGGCGGGCGAAGAACTGGTCGAGGGCGTAACGCCGGTTGCGCGGCGCATCAGTGAGCTGACCATGAGCGATCTCAACGACGCCGAACGCGTGGCCGTCTTGTATCTGCTGCGCAAACTGAGCGCGGTCGAGAGCGACTGATATCGCTGCAAGATCCATAAAACCACTGCGGGCAAAGCCACTGCTTCTTATAATTGCATCCTGTCCGCATGCCAGGCAGAGGTGGCTCGCGGCATTGCACCAATAGCGGGACCTTCGCACCGCAAAAGAGATTGTGGTGTGTACGCTGGGTTTTAAAGGTGCAATGCGGTGCGGTGCATTGCTTGCATGTCAGCGAACCGTCAGGCTTAAGGTCCTTCTGCATAGCGACAAAAGGCCAAAATACCTAGTACAAGTCACTAGCTGTAAAACAGGCATACTCATTGCATAGAAGACTAGAATTAGAGTGTGTACATGAGTTGATGAGTTGATCCAGCGCTGCGCAGGACAGGCGCCGTCTTCCTGATGAAAACCAAGCGATAGAGGCGTCGATGTTGTCGAACCTGGCTGTGCAACTCATCAACGGACTAGCGGATGCATGCGCCATGTTTCTGGTCGCGTCCGGTTTGTCGTTGATCTTCGGCGTGACGCGTATCGTCAATTTCGCGCATGGCTCGTTCTATATGCTTGGCGTCTACGTGGCCTACAGCATTGCGAGCCGCTTCGGTTCAACGGTCGCGGGCTTCTGGCTTTCGATGCTCGCCGCGGCTGTCGTCGTCGCCGTAATCGGCGCGCTCGTGGAGATGATCGTGCTCAGGCGCATTTATCAGGCGCCCGAGTTGTTCCACTTGCTTGCCACGTTCGCGCTGGTGCTGATCTTCCGCGATGCCGCGCTTTACATCTGGGGCCCCGAAGACCTGTTCGGCCCGCGCGCACCGTTGCTTGGCGGTGCGGTCAGTCTGCTCGGCCACTCGCTGCCGACGTATGACATCGCGCTGATCGTGATCGGTCCCATCGTGCTCGCGGTGCTGTGGTTCGGCCTGACGCGCACGCGTCTTGGCACGCTCGTGCGCGCGGCAACGAGCGACCGTGAGATGCTCGGCGCACTCGGCATCAATCAGGCGTGGCTTTTTACCGGCGTGTTTTTCATCGGCGCGTTTCTCGCGGGACTTGGCGGTGCGCTGCAAGTGCCGCGCATGTCGGCGAATCTTTCGCTGGATCTCGATACCATCGGCAACGCATTCGTGGTCGTGGTGGTGGGCGGCATGGGATCGATTCCCGGCGCCTTCGTGGCTGCGTTGCTGATCGCCGAGATCAAGGCGCTGTGTATCGGCATTGGCGATGTGACCATTGGCGGCGTGGTCTTTTCGCTTAGCAAATTCACGCTCGTGGCGGAGTTCGTGGTGATGGCGATCGTGCTGGTTGTGCGGCCCTGGGGACTGCTTGGTCGCGCGCAAACGGCCGTTCGCACGATGGCGTTCGCCGAAACACCACTGCGCCGCGCCGATTCGCGGCTCAAGATATTCGCCGGTATCGTCCTCGCGGTGCTGTTGCTCGCGCCGCTGTTGTCGGGCGTATTCCCGTACATGCCCGTGCTGCTGGTCGAGATCCTGATCGCCGTCTTGTTTGCGACGAGCCTGCATTTCATCATGGGACCGGGCGGCATGCACTCGTTCGGGCACGCTGCGTATTTCGGACTTGGCGCGTATGGCGCAGCACTGTTCCTGAAAGTCCTCAACTTGCCGATGGAAGCCGCCATTGTTCTCGGCCCCGTGCTTGCGGGCCTGGGCGCACTCGTGTTCGGATGGTTTTGCGTGCGTCTGTCGGGCGTCTATCTCGCCATGCTGACGCTCGCTTTTGCGCAGATCGTGTGGTCGGTCGTGTACCAGTGGGATGCGGTGACGGGCGGCAGCAACGGTATTCTCAACCTGTGGCCATCGGCGTGGCTGAGTTCGCCGATTGCGTATTACTACCTGACGTTGTTCTTTGCAGTCATCGGCGTGTGGATGCTCAGGCGCATGCTGTTCTCGCCGCTCGGCTATGCAATGCGTGCTTCGCGTGATTCGGTATTGCGCGCTGAAGCCATTGGTATCGATGTCAAGCGGATTCAATGGGTCGCGTTCATAATCGCATCGCTGTTTTGCGGGCTTGCCGGATCGTTGTACGCGTTCTCCAAGGGTTCCATCTCGCCGGAAGTGATCAGCGTGGGGCGCTCGGTCGATGGCCTCGTGATGGTCCTGCTCGGCGGCATACAGACGCTGGCCGGACCCATCGTTGGCGCAGCGGTGTTCACGTGGCTGCAGGATACCGTCGCGCGGCAGACCGACTACTGGCAAGCGTTGCTCGGCGGCGCGATCCTGGTGCTCGTGATTGCATTTCCGCAGGGTATCGTGGGCTTCGTCCAGCACAAGCTCGACTCACGCCGCAATGCCGATCACGGCGCCGCGCCGCAACCTGCCAAGGAGGCGCTATGACGTTGCTGCGGGTATCGAATCTGGCGAGATCGTTCGGTGGCCTCAAGGCGGTCGACGACGTCTCCTTCGACCTCGAAGCCGGACAACTGCTTGCGCTGATCGGTCCGAACGGTGCGGGCAAGTCGACGTGCTTCAACATGCTCAACGGCCAGTTGAAGCCAAGCTCGGGTTCGATCCTTTTCGATGGCCACGAGATCGCCGGCAGACGTCCACGCGATATCTGGCGCCTGGGCGTTGGCCGGACTTTTCAGATCGCGGCCACGTTCAACTCGATGACCGTCATCGAGAACGTCCAGATGGCGCTGGTCTCGCGCGATCACGAACTGTTCAACTGGTGGAAGCCTGCACCATCGCTACACGCCGACGAAGCCCTCGCGCTGCTCGAACAAGTCGGCATGGCGGCGCACGCGAAGCGCGCATGCGGCGTGCTCGCTTACGGCGATGTCAAGCGCGTCGAGCTCGCCATCGCACTTGCCAACAAGCCGAAACTGCTTTTGATGGACGAACCGACCGCAGGCATGGCGCCCAAGGAGCGCAACGACCTCATGGCGCTCACGAAGCAACTCGTGATCGACCACAAGCTCGGCGTGCTTTTCACCGAGCACAGCATGGACGTGGTGTTCGCTTACGCCGACAAACTCATCGTGCTCGCACGCGGAAAACTGATCGGCGAGGGGGATGCCGAGACCGTGCGCAACGATCCGCGTGTGCGCGAGGTGTACTTCGGCACGGGAAAATCGTTCATGCCGCGCGCATCGCTTGCCGAAGACGGAGTTGCTCGATGACGGCCATGCTGAAGGTCTCGGGCCTGAACGCGTTCTACGGCCGTGCGCAGATTCTCTACGACGTCGGTCTCGAAGTCGGCCGCGGCGAAGTGGTTGCGTTGATGGGCCGCAACGGCGCCGGCAAATCGACCACGATGAAAGCCCTCATGGGTATGCTTCCCACGCGGCGCGGCGCGATCGACTTTTGCGGCCAGGACATCTCCACGATGCCGCCATATCGCATCGCGCGTCTTGGCATGGGTTTCGTGCCGGAAGACCGCCGCGTGTTCGGCGATTTATCGGTGATGGAAAATCTCGATACCGGCCGTCAGCCGCCCCGCGAAAACGCACCGCGCTGGACGCCCGAAAAACTCTTCAAGCTGTTCCCGAATCTCGGCGAAATGCCGAACCGCCCCGGCAGCCAGATGAGCGGCGGCGAGCAGCAGATGTTGACGGTATCGCGTACGCTGATGGGCAACCCGTATCTCGTCCTGCTCGATGAACCTTCGGAAGGCGTGGCGCCGATCATCGTCGAGCAGATGGCGAACATGATTCTGGAGTTGAAGCGCGAAGGGCTTTCCATTCTTCTTTCCGAGCAGAACATGCACTTTGCCGAACTCGTCAGTGACCGCGCTTATGTGCTCGAAAAAGGCCAGATCCGGTTCAGCGGCACCATAGACGAACTCGCACGCGACGAAGCCGTGCGGCGGGCTTACTTGAGCGTATGACGCGTGAACGTATGAAGCGGTTTTTAATCAGCACCCATCTGGAGAGAACAACTATGACCACGCGTGTTGGATCGTTGCTGCGCCTGACCGTCCTGATGGTTACGCCGCTAGCCGCCGCCCTGGCGTCGACCGGCGCGGCTGCTGCCGACACCATCAAGATTGGCGAAATCAACAGCTACAAAGCGCAGCCGGCGTTCCTCGGGCCGTACAAGAACGGCTGGAACATGGCGCTGGATGAAGTCAACGCGGCAGGGGGTATCGACGGCAAGAAGCTCGAGGTCATCTCCCGCGACGACAACGGCAATCCGGGCGACACGGTTCGCGTCGCGCAGGAGCTCGTGACGGGCGAGCAGGTCTCGCTGCTGTTTGGCGGTTTCCTCTCGAACACGGGTCTGGCGCTCGCCGACTATGCGAAGCAGCGCAAGATTTTCTTCCTCGCCGCTGAACCGCTGACCGACAAGATCGTCTGGCAGGACGGCAACAAATACACGTACCGGCTGCGTCCATCGACTTATATGCAGGTCGCCATGCTCGTGCCCGAAGCCGCCAAGCTGCACAAGAAACGCTGGGCGGTCGTGTATCCGAACTACGAGTACGGACAGTCCGCAGTAGCCACGTTCAAGCGTTTGCTGAAGGCCGCGCAACCGGATGTGGAGTTTGTCGCCGATCAAGCCGCGCCGCTCGGCAAGCTCGACGCAGGCGCCGTGACGCAAGCCCTCGCCGATGCCAAACCCGACGCCATCTTCAACGTCGAGTTCGGCGCGGATCTCGGCAAGTTCGTGCGTGAAGGCAATACACGTGGTTTGTTCAAGGGCGTCTCGGTGGTGTCGCTGCTGACCGGCGAACCCGAATATATCGATCCGCTGGGCGCCGAGGCGCCGGTTGGCTGGATCGTGACGGGCTACCCGTGGTATTCCATCGATACCCCCGCGAACAAGAAGTTCGTCGCGGCGTACCAGGCGAAATATCACGACTATCCACGGGTCGGATCGGTGGTCGGATACTCGGCGCTGATGTCCATTGCCGATGGCTTGAAGAAAGCCAGGTCGACCGACTCCGAGAAGCTGGCGCAGGCGTTCAAGGGCTTGTCCGTCGATACACCTTTTGGCCCGATCTCGTATCGCGCGCAGGACAACCAGTCGACCATGGGCGCGTACGTGGGGACGACGGCGCTCAAGGACGGCAAGGGCGTGATGACGTCGTACCGGTATATCGATGGCGCGAGCGTCCAGCCATCGGATGCCGAAGTGGCGAAGATGCGGCCGGCGGATTGAGCTTTGGAGCTGTTGTCGTTTAAAAAGAAGCCGCGCCCGGGAACGAGCGCGGCTTTTTAGCTGGGCCTGACAGGAACCGAAACTTTCAGCCTTCGGAAGAAACGCGGCGCAAATTCTCCGTTGTCTGTGCCGCCGGCGGCGTTGCCTCGGCGGGCTTGCGCCTGGCGGGCGGCTTCGACTTGATGCTGGCCCCATGCACGAACAACACGACCAGCAGTGCAGCCATCGCCCACACAGACACGACCCACATCAACGTGCTCATTTCATCCCCGAACCGATTGGTATCTTTACGTTGCCGCAACGACTGGCATGGATGAATTGTGAGGCTCCCGCCGGCAAAGCAATTCCCCGATAAGCGCGGCATTCTACGGCTATTTCACTGAAGAATGACAGCTACGAATTGGAGGATGGCTGCGTAAAATTACCGCACGTTAAAACGGCTCACCGAAAACGCCGAGAGATCGACATCGCTTCGTCCCGTGAGGGTCCGCTGCGCAAGCGCCTCGCCGATACCCGCCGAGTGCTTGAAGCCGTGCCCTGAGCACGCGGAAACCACGGTCACATCGGCGAGCGTGGGGTGGTCGTCGATGATGAAACCATAGTCGGGCGTGACCGTGTAGGTACAAACGGCGGCTTTGACCAGCTCCGGCGTCACGCCCGCAAAATTCTCCGAGACGTGGGACCAGACCATTTGCGCAACCTCCGCGTCCGAGACATTGCGATCGAGTGTATCGATGGAATCCAAACCTACGTACTGCTCCGTTGCGATCTTCATGCTTCCTTCGCCGGGAACGGGCGGAAAGCCGTAGCAAATATCCGTTTCCAGTGGACCGTGCGAAAGGATGAAGGTCGGTGACATTTCTGGAAATATCGATGGTTCTTCGAGCCTGAACCAGAACAGTGTTTGCCTGCAGACCGTCAGCAACGCGCCGAACGGTTCACCCAGCAAATTTGCCGACCACATTCCGGCGCACACAATGACCTTGCTGGCCGCGAGCGTCCGATCGCCGGTTCTGACGCGCACCACGCCGTCGTCAGATTCAATCGATGAAACCGTCGTGCCGGTGATCACCGTCGCGCCCAGTTTGCGTGATGCGTTCAGTTGCGCCGCAATGCAACGCTCCGGGCGAACATAACCGCCTTCGGGTTCGAAGTAACCGGTTGCGTCGTCGCGAACCGGTCCGAACTGGGGAAACCGGGTGCGGATTTGCGAGGCGTTCAGGATCTCGTGCGCAATGCCGTAACGGCGCGCAAGTTCAATGGTGTGTCCCGTGAAATCTTCCGCGCCATGGTGACGTGCGGGCGCTTCGCTCGACGTCATCACAAGCACGCCGCATTGCTCGAAGAGCGCTTCGCCGCTGTCTGCTTCGAGCTCGCGCCAGATTGCGTGCGAGCGGTGCACAAACGGAATGTAAGCGGCGCCTTCGCCAACCGCCAGGCGGGTGATGCGTGTGTCGCCGTGACTCGAGCCCTGGTCGTGCGGCGGCGCGAACCGGTCGATGCCGACAACGTCGGCGCCCGCTTTGGCGAGTTGGTAAAGCGTTGCGGCGCCCATGGCGCCCAGTCCTACAACCACGACATCGCACCGCAGTTCCTGCTGCATTCGGTTCATTGCACCGCCTGTCATGATGGCTTCGTGTCCTCTTTTGCCGGATCGATGGCGGGCGCAAAGCGGCCTTGCTCCGCGATCAGTTGATCGTCCGTGGTTGCAACGACCCAGAGCCGCGCGTGCTCCGCGAGATGCCGGTTGTGATCCTTCAGCGGTCCCATTGCGCTCGCAGCTTTCCAGACGACCGGACCGACACGGCTGCTCCTGCCTGACGGCGCGCCGACCAGCAGAGCGTACGGTCCAAGCGGGAGGGAAACAAACGGTTGCGCCGGCCTGGCACGCACCCGCCAGTCGATGAACGGCGTCTCGCTGATCAGGAGCGGTGCGGGCAAGCCGTAGAGCACGCTGAAATCGTACAGCGCGAGTTGCGCACGCATGCCGGCGTAGCTGCGACGAATGTCTTCGACAACGGCTGCGCGGATCTCGTCGTCGAACATCGCTTCTTGCGCGTACCGGGCGAGCGATTCGTGAGCTTCCCGTTGGTACGCGCTGAAGATGCCAAGCTCCACGCAGTCCTGCACCGCCCGTTGAACGTCGGCAACAGAACCGGCTTCCGCCGGTGTGCCCACTTGCGCCGCTCGCAAAAAGCGGGCAAGTCCCGCTTCCTGGATCACCGGGCCGTCCGCGGCGGCGTTGTCCGGAGCGTCTTTGTCGAGTGGGACGTAGATGTATTTCTCGGCGGCAAAATGCGATTTCTTGCCTTCATCGAACTTGATGGCGCCGTCGGTGCAATCGAGATAGCGAGTCCCGATTCGACCATGCTCCCAGACCCAATTCTTCAGGAACGGACGCAGCGGGTGCAGTCTTTCGTGATCGGTCATTGAACCCTCCAGATGCGCCAGTATAGTTCGGGCTCGCCATGGTTCGTTCGTTGTTCATCCGCTATACGTTCGCTTGTGGTTCGCTATCTGTCAGTGACACTTCGATTTCTTCGCATCAGATAAATGTCCATGATCCAGCCGTTCGCGTTGCGCGCCTCGGCGCGAACGCGCTCGATATCGCCCATGACGTCTTTCACTTTTCCGGAGATGAGGATTTCATCGGGCGTTCCTACATACGCGCCCCAATAGATATCGATGTCCTGATCCGCGAAACGTTTGTACGCGTTTTCGGCATCCAGCATGACAACGACGGTATCGACATTGTCCGGGAAACCTTCCGCAATCAGCCGGCCGGTCGTGATCTGGATCGATCCCCCAATGCGGTTCAACGGGATCTTGTGCTGCGCGGCGAGCGCCTGCACGCTGGTGATGCCGGGGATCACTTCATATTCGATCTCGTGACCGCCTTTCCTGATGATCGAATCGATGATCCGGATCGTGCTGTCGTACAGCGCCGGATCACCCCACGTCAGGAACGCGCCGCACTCGTCGTCCGCCATCTCGTCTGAAATGAGCCGTTCAAATACGGCCTGCTTGTCGTCGTTGAGATCTTCCACGCTCCCGCGATAATCGGCGACATTGCGCTCCCGCTCCGGGCTCGTCCCCTCGGCGAACCGGTAATCGTTTCCCTTGATGAAACGCCGGCAGATCTCCCGCCGCAATGCAATCAGTTTTTGCTTGGCGGCGCCCTTGTCCATCACGAAGAAGACGTCCACTTCGTTGAGCGCGTTGACCGCCTGAATAGTCACATAGTCGGGGTTGCCCGCACCAATACCAATGATCAGAATTCGCTTCATCACCGCCTCGTTCAAGGATTTGGTGACACGATACATTGTCTCGATGCAGCGATGCATCCGTGAACGGGAAAATCCCGGGACCAGCCCGGGATAGAGTGCACAGCGTGCTTGTCAGATGGAAGCGCGCAGCGTCCTGGCAGCCGCCACCATGTTGGTCAGCGCCGGAATGACTTCTTCCCATTGACGCGTCTTCAGGCCGCAATCCGGATTCACCCACAGGCGTTGCGCCGGAATGCGTTCGGCTGCTTTCCTCATCAATTGCACGATGTGCTCTTGCGTCGGAATGTTCGGCGAGTGAATGTCGTACACGCCCGGTCCGATCTGGTTCGGGTAGTTGAAGTGATCGAACGCGTCGAGCAACTCCATGTCTGAACGCGAAGTCTCGATGGTGATCACGTCAGCGTCCATGTCGGCAATCGAAGCGATGATGTCGTTGAACTCCGAATAACACATATGCGTGTGGATCTGCGTCTCGTCGTCCACGCCGTTCGCCGCGATGCGAAACGATTCCACCGCCCAGGCGAGGTATGCGTTCCACTGCGATTTGCGCAGCGGCAGGCCTTCGCGCAATGCGGCTTCATCGATCTGGATCACATGCACGCCGGCCTTTTCGAGGTCGAGCATCTCTTCACGGATGGCGAGCGCGAGCTGGTAGCACGAGACGGAGCGCGGCTGGTCGTCGCGCACGAAGGACCAGTTCAGGATCGTGACGGGGCCGGTGAGCATGCCTTTCATCGGCTTGGCTGTCAGCGACTGCGCGTATTTGATCCATTCGACGGTCATGGCCTTCGGGCGGCTGATGTCGCCGAAGAGGACAGGCGGCTTCACGCAACGCGAACCATACGACTGCACCCAGCCAAACTGGCTGATGGCGTAGCCATCGAGCTGTTCGCCGAAGTATTCCACCATGTCGTTACGCTCGGCTTCGCCGTGGACCAGCACGTCGAGCCCCAGCGCTTCCTGTTCGTGCACGCTGCGCTCGATCTCGGCGCGCATCGCGGCCTTGTAGCCGGCGTCGTCGAGCGCACCGCTCCTGAACTGGCTGCGCGCATGGCGGATGGCGCCGGTCTGCGGGAACGAGCCGATGGTCGTCGTCGGATACGCCGGCAGTTTCAGCAAGGCAGCCTGCTTGCTCGCGCGTGCCGCATAGACATTTTTGCGCTGGCCCAGCTCCGGATTGATCTTCGCGAGGGCGGCCTTGACCACCGGGTTGTTCACGCGCGGCGATGCGCGTCGCTCGGCGATGGCGGCGCTGTTTGCAGCCAGTTCGGTCTTGACGGCGTCGCGGCCTTGATTCAACGCGGTGGCGAGCAGCTTGAGTTCGCCGAGTTTCTGCAGCGCAAACGCAAGCCATGAGCGGACTTCTGTATCGAGCTTCTGCTCGCTGTCGAGATCGACCGGCACGTGCAGCAACGAGCAGGAAGGCGCGATCCAGAGGCGCTTCCCGAGCTTCTTCGCAACGGGTTCGAGCCAGTCGAGCACGCTCGCCAGATCCGTCTTCCAGATATTGCGGCCGTTGATCACGCCGAGCGACAATACGCGGTCTTGCGGCAATTGAGCGATGACTGCATCGACTTCGGCGCGGGCGTTGATTGCATCGAGGTGCAGGCCGTGCACCGGCAGTTTGCAAGCCAGCGCCAGATTGCCGAGCAACGGGCCAAAGTACGTCGCGAGCAACAGCTTGACCCTGCTGTTCGCAAGCGCCTGATAGGCCGTGACGTACGCCTGTTGCCAGTCGGCGGACAGCTCGGTCACGAGGATGGGTTCATCGATCTGGACCCATTCCACGCCTTCTGCGGCCAGCGTGGTCAACAGTTCCGCGTACACCGGCAGCAGGCGCGGCAGCAGGGCCAGCTTGTTGGAGTCGTCCTTGGCCTTGCCAAGCGCCAGATACGTCACCGGGCCGATGATCACCAGTTTCGCCTTGACGCCCTGCGCCTTGGCCTCAGCCAGTTGTTCGAGCAGACGTGACGGATCGAGTGTGAACTCCGTGCCCGCGCTGAATTCGGGAACGATGAAGTGATAATTGGTATCGAACCATTTGGTCATCTCGCCGGCAGCAACGCCGCCGCAGCACGCGCTGTGGTCCTCGGCGCCCGCGGCTGAAA
>NZ_JBSIPA010000184.1:0-11812 GCF_053574605.1 Caballeronia sp. M23-90
ATCCATGATCAACTCCCAGCGAAAGCGGAGCTTCAGCATGGACCGAATCGAGCCCTCAGTGCGACATTTCTATTTGGCTCAAGTACGACATTACTACTTGGGGCCTACAACTAGAACGTTGATAATTAACATTATGTCAAATTAATACGTCATGAATTCACCAAACGTACGGTCGAACACCGCGCGCACGGTCGCATATCCGTTTCTTTGTTCGCCCGACATTAACTACCGTTCATAGTCTATGCGAACCAAAGCCGTAGCAGTCACTCTGTATCAGCCGCCCCTACCTCTAGCACTGACGCTCTGCCACTCGTTCCCATTGCATGAACTTCGAGCCCGGTCACAAGGGAGGATCGGTTGGCGTTCGAAGAGTGCACTTTGGCCCAGGGCTTCCCGATTTCTCGACGGTTCCAATGGTGATATTCGCTATCAGCAGCATTGGATTTGCTCAAACATCCCAACGAGCACTAAAACGACATCCCCGGCGAACGCTTTCGCTTAGCAAGGGAAATCGCTCGCTGAGACGAACTTCCATCAATGCGACTGCGTCTTCATCAGTTCGCTAGCGCTGCTCAGCATACCGCTAGCGATATTGCCCGAGTCGATTCTATAGGTGCCGTCGCGAAGTGTGGCCTTGATCGATTCGACCTTCGCCGTGTCGATGTCCGTCGCGCCCGTCGCGCCCAGATCCGACAAGGACGACAAGCTCACCGTCGAGCTTGTTACATCGGCTGCGCTGGACTGCTGCACCGCGCCTGCGCTCTGCACCTTGCTTCTGGCGGCGACACGCGGTTGGTTGGTCTGAAGTGCTGCGGGGACGTTGCTGGAATTGATCTTCATGGTGCGCTCCTTGTTCTGTTGAATCCTTTAACGGATCTTGGCTCGAAGTCTTAACCATGGCGAAGGGCGCGGCCTCACCCTAAACCGCCGCAAACACATACGTGGCGAGCTTCCCGGCGAAATGCAACAAATTGAAACAAAGTGTGAGAAATCCCACATTACGGCAGTTGGCCTTGTAAAAGGTACAATTTTTACCAAAGTGCACTTTCGGTTCGGCACTTTTTGCTTCGTATCGAGATGAGCGTTATTTGCAACTCGAAGGGCTGAGTGCCGCTAGTTATAGACCGGTTCGACCTTAGCCCGTATCAACTAAAGCCATGCAGCCAAGCATCGCGCACTGTACGGGTGCCTCGACTCGAAAGGTGCCCGAGCCACACAAAGGCCAGCTTTACCTATGTCAAATATGGCCCTGCAAATGTCGAGGTCGACTTTGCAAAGCTCACGCGATCAATGAAAAGAAATGGCTGCTAGATCCCGTAGTTCAGGGCCACCACATGCCCATTGCTTGCCTTCGGAAGCAGCGCGAAACTGCGAAGTTGTGCTAGTATTGTGCAAAATAAGTGCACAAGGCGACGCTATGAACTCAAATGCAGATGCGACCGTTCCCGGCGCAGACGTTGGTTTTGATCGATTTATGGCGTCGTTGCGTGACCCAAACGACCCCGCACCGATTGTGTCGGCCCGTCGATTCGGCGAGGCTTTGCATATTGACTTGCAGACCCTGGCGCAGCAAGCGCACGTGCACCGAAATACGATCAGCAGGCAACCTGCGTCCGAAAGCGTACAACGGTTTCTTCGCGATGCCCTAAGGGTGATCCGCGCGGCGACTGATCTTGCAGGCGACGTCTCGAAGGCGCTTTTTTGGTACAGAAACGAACCCCTCCCCGTGTTCGACTATAAAACCGCCGAACAATTGGTATCCGAAGGTCGGGCCGACGATATCATCCGTTTCGTTGCATCCCTCGAAACGGGCGCGGCGGGATGATTTTTGCGAACCTGTTTAACGTAACCGTATATCGGATGCTCGTCCCGAAGTGGGCAGTCGCGCCGATGAGCGGCGCTGGAGCAGGAACGCATGGCGGTCGTGCGAATCGTGTCGGACTCAACGCGCTTTATCTCGCATTGGATCACGACACTGCCGTCAGAGAGTATCAGCAACTCTCGTCCTTGATGCCACCAGGGACGCTGGTTAGCTATAGCCTCACGGCCACCCCTATAGTCGATTTCACCGGTGGATACGAGAGTGGCAAGTGGTCTCCTTTGTGGGAGGATTTTTATTGCGATTGGCGCCACTGCTGGTTCAATGAACGGATCGAGCCACCCAGTTGGATCATCGGCGATGAGGTCGTCTTGAGCGGCGCCAAAGGTATCCTCTTCAAATCACGACTAACACCTAACGGCACGAATCTCGTTCTGTACACAGAGAATTTCGACCCAACCGATCGTCTCGACGTTTTCGATCCGCACAATGCACTACCGAAGAATCAGTCGTCGTGGGGTTGAACTTCGTACAGCATCAGAAACGTCCATCGTGCGCCCTAGCCTCTTATGAGTTGAGGGTAGATCCCTTAACGTCGAGAGGCCGGCGGCAGTTTGATGGCAGCTGCCCATGGCTGCTTAGTCCGCTAGGGCTGATACGCACTCCCGATGATCATAAGGTTATGTAAGATGAATCGGCATGAATTGACCATACGTACGGTCGAACACCGCGCGCACGGTCGCATATCCGTTTCTTTGTTCGCCCGACGCCAACTACCGTTCATAGTCTATGCGCACCAAAGCCGTAGCAGTCACTCTGTATCAGCCGCCTCATAACACCGCATCACTTTGGCAAAATTTGCCAAAGCGTGCTAGAGTTGCTTTATGACGACTATGAATATTTCCCTACCGGATTCGCTGAAGGTCTACGTCGACGAACAGGTTGGCGAGGGCGGGTACGGCACGAGTAGCGAATACGTCCGCGAACTAATCCGAAAAGACCAAGATCGCAAGCGTCTGCGCGCAATAATCCTGCAGGGCGCAACGTCCGGCCTAGCCGCCCCTGTTGATGCCGACTACTTCGAATCATTGCGCGCTCGCGTGCTTACTTCTCGCAAATGAGGGCTAAGCCCGTCATACCGACAAGGCTAGCCAGGCAGGACATGGAGGACGAGGTGACGTACTACCTCGTAGACGAAGGCTTGGAGCAGGCTGCGCTCGGATTCATCGCGAAGATCGAACAGGCTTACCAGCGCCTCTCCAAGCACCCGAACATCGGGTCTCCCCGTTACGCGTACGAGCTGGGTATCCCGGACCTGCGGTCGTGGCAACTGGATCGCTATCCGCACCTAATCTTCTATATTGAGCGCGAAGCTCATGTGGAAGTCTGGCGCGCGCTAAACGGCAAGCTCGATATTCCGGCTTGGCCGGAGAGCAACGACGATGAGACTCATTGACAGCCTCTGCATGACACCAGGTCCATGAGGAGCATTCACGCACTTCCCCCTTTTGCCGCCCCATCGTGCACGGACATTGCATCTAACCAGCAGCCCTCCCGGCCATGCGCAGACTGTCACCTCGCACCTTGGAGGCACCATATATCCGAATTTGTGCAGCGGCCCGCTGCACAAATTGATAACCCGCTCGCCTTGATACGCATAGGAATGCGAACTAAATTTTGATCATTCCTTTTATGTGAAGTTCAAAAAAGGCTCGTTATTCGGTCACGTCACTCGTATCATGCGGAGCCAGCTCATCTGCTTGGTCCGGTGATCGCTGACTTTGGCACGAACATCACCTGTTTCAAGGCGGTGGTCACGGATCATCCGTTGCTTTAACCGGCACGTGCCCATCAACGACATCTCAACCCGGGCAATCGTACTGAACACCGCGGGAGCGGTTGTTTAATCCTCTGGTTGCGATGCAATGTCTGGAATACCTGCGCCTCCGCCCGCGTAACTTCGATCCTATACGGATTACCCGCCCCGTCGTTCAGTCGATAAAGGCGCGAACTGATTTTTTTGAACCCCACACCCTTCTTGTCGATGGCAGATCGCCAGCAATGGATACGACTCATGGCAAGGAGCAGTACATTTGCAGACTGCGCGAACGATCAGGATAAGTTGTTAGTTGATCTGAATCAAACGGGAAAAGCACGATCTTGCTACTATCATAGTAGCCGCTGGGTTTGGTTCAGAAATAATACCCTTGATGAAAGCTTGCGCCGTGAAGGACAGATACCGCGGCCCCACCCGGTCGTCATGTCGCAACACGGACACGGATGTCGGCAATGACAAGCTTTTTCTTATCTGCGGAGCCTCACACGGCCGAAACGTATCGACCAAAACAATCGGCGCCATCGGACGATGGCTAGCATTTATCCCAGGTGCGGCTAACGCGGAGATTCTTTGCCTTGGTACAGCCCGTTCCCTACCAGCTGCAATTGAATATGCTCGTTTGGTCGGATCCGCTCCTTCCCCTGCGCCCACGCCGCAACTGCGGGTGGGCACTGCTCGCCCATGGCTGAGCTCACCCTGTCACGCTGGCAGCCTACACTCGCCGCTTTTTCCTGCGACACTGACTTGTGTGAGGCTGAGCATATTTCCAGAAGGTGCTTGCTGACCATTCTGAACTCACGCTGCAAACTCTGACAGAGCAGTCGCAACACTTCGTTGATATTCCGCTCAAGGCAGCACGAAGCCGAAGCACCGCTAACGCGTTGACAGAGTCACCCGTGGCATCCGATTCCATCTCTACGGAACAAACTCAAATGGAAAGCACAACCATATACCCCATTCCCGCGACACTCATCCCCGGAGATGGTATTGGGCCCGAAGTTGTTGCAGCCACAGTCAACGTCCTGGATGCCCTCGGCTCTCCTTTCGTCTGGGAAATTCAACAAGCGGGCATCGCGGGAGTCATGGATTGTAGCGACTCACTGCCAGTGAAGACACTCGAGAGCATACGTAAGACCAAACTCGTACTAAAAGGGCCGTTGACGACGCCAATCGGAGACGGATTCCGATCGTCTAACGTTCGCCTTCGTGAGGAATTTAATCTTTTTGCGAACGTGAGACCCGTAAGTACACTCATTCCTGGACGCTACGATAAGGTCGACCTAGTGCTAGTCCGGGAAAATTTGGGGGGATTCTATGTTGCGCACGAGTACTACATCCCAGTCGGTGACGATCCCAAAGCAGTTGCGGTTGCGACTGGAGTCAATACACGCGACGCCTGCATAAAGATCGCAAGGTTTGCGTTCGAATACGCCGTAAAGCACGGCAGAAAGAAGATCACGATTGTCCATAAAGCGAACATTTTAAAGGCTCTCACGGGGTTGTTTCTCGACGCTGCTCGAGAGGTCGCCGTAGAGTACAAAGATCAAGTTGCAACGGACGACATAATTGTTGACGCTTGTGCGATGCAGCTCGTGCTGAACCCTTGGAAGTTCGATATGCTCTTATGCACAAATCTGTTTGGAGATATTCTCTCGGACCAACTTGCGGGGCTAGTGGGCGGTCTTGGCATGGCTCCAGGTGCCAACTTCGGCAGCGACATCGCGATATTTGAAGCCGTTCATGGGTCCGCTCCTGACATTGCAGGCAAAGGAGTCGCCAATCCAATCTCCGTATTGCTGGCGTCAGCTTTGATGTTGGAGCATGTGGGACTGGGTGAACTCGCGAGCCGATTGCGAACTTCGATCACCACAACACTAAGGACGGACCGGATTAGTACTCGTGATCTTAACGGAACTGCGTCGACGGCCCAGTTCTCCGAGGCAGTGATTCGTCGACTTGCGACAACGTAGCGAGGGTAAGTGCCGAAAGTTCATTTAAGCTGTCGGCTGTGATGTTTAGTGCACCGCAACCTTGCAGCAGCCGAGCGGCGATTCATATCTTGAAAGCCGGAACGCTGTCTCCGTGCGGTCGGCGATACATTGCTTTGCGGTACCTAGAGTCACGTACTATGGCGAAGTAGCGTAGGCGCCTGAGCTGCTATACGAATATGAAGATTTTCACCGTAATGTACATCCCATGGAAGAGGAAATCTACACTATCACGGGTATATTTAACCTCGAAATTAATAAAACCGCACCACACTCCGTGAGCTACGCTGTACACCAACCGATTTCTCTTCCGACCTATTGCACGGGTACCGGACCGAGTCGATTAACGGTACAAGATCTTCGTCGAAAACCTTTCTACTTCGGCGTCATTGCATATCGAGGCAGGCTGACCGTAAAGACACAGCCTTTATTGGCCTCGTCTCGCACACTGAGAGTCCCGCCAATTGACTCAACGCTACGCCGGGCTATGGAAAGGCCGAGGCCAAGGCCAGATTTGTTAATTCCATTCTGAACAAACGGTAAAAACATCCTTTCCGCGGATCCGCTTGGCAATCCCCCGCAATGATCCTTTACATCTATGAGTATTCGGTCGGAGTCTGCATAAGCGTCTAATGTCACTTCGGTATGCAACCGTGTAAATTTAAATGCATTTTGCAATAGATTTATTACTGATGCATAAAGCAGATCGCGGTTTCCACGAATGCCCAACCGAGAATCAACATGAGAAACGGTAAATACGCATCCGCTCACGGTCGCCGCCAAATCTGCCGATTGCCTCACATCAGCAATAAGGTCCGCCAGCGAAAAAATGATGGGTCTAGAGCTTTTTTCAGCGATTTTTCTAACTTCACCCAGCGATTGGTCGACGAGATCAGTGAGAGAGTCAAGACTACGCTCCAAAACGGTCCCCGTGGCACCAGACAAACTTAGGTTGCCAGCTTTGGCGGCCGCGAACGCCAGCGTTGCCGTACCAAGAAAATTTCGCAGTTCGTGTGAAAAAAACCCCAGCCGCTCGTTCATTTCGATAATCTTGTCACTTGCCACGGCTACGTCACGCTGGTAACTAAATTCAGTAACGGCGTCAGCGATAGCATTGTCAAGGCACCGATTAAGTGTTCGAAACTCATCTACCAAGAAAGGAGCGTCGCGTTCGTATGCAAGGTCCGTAATTGCTTGACACAGATCGCCGTAGTCATGAACGACTTGGTCAACTGAAAACCCAAGATCCAGCAGCGTACGTCCGTGAAGCGCTGCCGACACGCCCATCTCTGACAGCGCCGAAGTGCCATCCGACGGGCCGGAGATTTTTCGGCTCTCCATCGGATCGATCGATTGCTCAATACAAAGCGTTCGAATCAATTGGTCCAAAAAAGTAGGGACTCCGTCCTGAAGTTGCTGCGCCGTCGCTGCCCGCTCGGGTCTCCGCGCCACTTTTATTCGGCAACGATCGATCAGATCACTTCGATTGTTGGTAAGGAAATCATGCATCATGTGCAGCACCTCCTAAAGAATACTTGTGTATGCATAGCATCACCAACATACGGCCCTGGCCGTTGAGTTCACGAATGCCCTTCGGTATGCCCCTTTTAATCGGCGGCGCATACAGAGGCAAAAGGCATCTCCACAGTTCCCTTCTATCGATGCTCAGACAAAAACCAATCGAACAAGCCGAGCCCAACACTTTATATAGGGGCGGTCCAGATCAGCAGTGGACGTAAACTACTTGAGCGCAGCGGTAAACAGAAATAATTTCAATCCGTGGAGCGACTACCATTCGCCTCTGCTGGTCTACTCCGCATCCGTTCGTCACGACGATACAAAACCGAACATAAACTGCTTAGGCACGCCCTCAACGGGTTAAGATATTTTTTAGCCTGGCCTGGAAACGCCCACTCTGACCGCTGCAAGGCAGCAGATAGACGTGTCCAGAACCGATTGCTTCCGGTGCCTCTGGTGCCCATCTGACTGATGGACACCACAACTGTTTTTTCTAAAAAAGCATCAATAGGTGGCGCAATTTGTTAGCCAGCAAAAGGAACAAATAAAATTTAGTGTACTCGCTTTCTGTGACCCATTTATCTCATTTGAAAATTGATGAATTTGAACTGAAGATACACCACCTATATCGAAACGAACATGTAAGATTCGCGTTATTCATCTGGAGTTTACGAAATCGATACCGCAATAAATGCTTGAGACAGGAGATAAACCATAAAAAAATTATGGCCGCACGGATTTGTCATCATCGATCGCTCATCGAGAGTGTTAATATTTTGAGTTGTACTCCCATCGGATGTTTGTTTAACTGAAATTGATCTAGGTAGTCGGTATCAAGACCCTTAGGAGAGTAAGTTGAAGGTACTGTTCGTTGACGACCAGAGAGATTTGGCGGATATGATGGCGGACCTTGCCTCAGGGTTTGGTCACGAGACGCAATGCGCCTACGATGGAGCAACTGCTCTGGTACGTACCTCGCACGAAGTGTTCGACGTTGTAATTCTGGACATTTCCCTGCCTGACCTTGATGGGGAAGAACTGTGCCGGCTGATCCGAAAAAGTCGATCCAAAGAAGCACAGGTGATCGCACTTACTGGACATCGCGATCTCAGTAAGCGTGCAGATCTTTCGGTCTTCGATGACCGCTTTCTCAAACCGATCACTGTTCGACAACTACGTGGGATCCTGGATCGCTCCTAAATCGCACCGATTGGCACGACACAATTCTCCACGCTGACTTTGGAACCTGCGCTCGAGAAATTGAAATCTGCAAAGACGTCTTGAAGACTGTCACTACGGTCTTGGACCGCTTACTACTTTCCTCGATGCAACGACTGCCGTGGCTTGCAAGCTCCCTAGCATTTGCACCGCGTCCCGTCTCCCCTGTTTTACTCGGGACACTGAGAAATTGCGGTCAGTGGCCGCCACCAAAGGTGACATGCTGGAGGTGTGCTGACGCCTCCCCCGTGGTGAACTGCCAAGTCAAATTCATCGGAGCTTTGTCACGTGCACCAGAGAATTTCGCCGTGTAGGTCGTATTCGCGATAAGCGGAGTGCAAGGTAACAAAAAGACAACGCCGTCAGCGAGCAGGTCGTTTGGATCGACGATGGCGGTCATCACGGAATTAAGCTTCGCGCCTCTCGAGATCAAAATATGAGCGGGAATTACGAGACCACGGGTAGAGTCTTCAAGAGTGAATTTTGCGACGGACAAAGTATTTTGATCCTGCGCATTTACCATGACCATGATCGGCCGACCCAGGGCTGAAGGTCCGAATCCCAAGTGTGGCAATTCAGGAGCCATAGTGAGTAACACCTGGGTCTCGCCATCGTAGGGAACGTGAACCACTGCAGTTGGAGGTATCTGCTGGCCGCCGCTATAAATGCCCGTGTTGGGTCCCGGCGCCCCTTTTACCCCTCCCACAGTCCCGAACTCAGTTGCGCAAACGTAGATCGGATACGTAGCGCTTTCCGAAACGAAACCAAGTCCAATGGACTCCTGATTTTTTAAAAGCGGTACTAAATGATAGACTGAATTAATAGCCTGCCCGATGCAGTCGCGCGCGTAATCGGCAGGGTCCGGCTGGTGACGCCCCGCCGCGATGATTTCCCCTACCCACTCTTTCATCGCGACGCCCGCCTTGCGGGCGCGCGCGAGCGGTGTGTCAGCATAGTAATTCGGAAATCTGGACACCTCGTTATGTGACAACTCAGTGAGTCCGCCCGATGCGAGATTTGAAGCCAGATACGACGCGTGAGCCTGCGCCGCTGTGTCGAGCCGAGGATCTTGGCGAAGCTTTCCAACATGGACTAAGAAACGATAGGCGTTGACTAACTCAAATGCTTTCGCTTGATAGCTTGCTGTCTCGTAGGTTGGGGCCCGGACGCTACCTTGCAATGCGCGCCGATGGCTATAAGACTCCCGCTGATGGATCGTATTGTCGTTGATTACGGACTGATTTGCTGCTTGAAATGAATCATGCTTGCCGAGCCCGGTGCACGCAGCAAGCGAGATCGAAAATATGGTCAAAATTGTTGTAGTTGCGTTCGTCTTTTTCATCGAGAAAATATTGCCTGGCAACCGATCTATAAATTTGCGACCGACGAAAACGCGCTACGCGCTGTCGCAAGCGGTACTGTTCATTGAGATTGCTTACGCACGCCCAAAGCCCATCGACAACGGTTACACCGAAAGAAGATAGCCGATAGAGCGAAGCGTTGCCTTCGACAGGCCCGTCTCTCTAACACACTAGCTTGGTCTGATTTTTTTTGGATCAAACTGAAATCCTCCATGTCTCAACAGACCTACCCAACCTTCGCGATCAAGAATTGTCGTCAACAGACTGTCGGTTAGGTTAAGTTGATTTTCGAGCGGCGACGACTGGTCTGGCTGTAGTTCTGGTGTTTACCAACACTCGAACTGCGCCATCGAAGGCGTGCAGCATCCCCTCGTGCGGATCGCTGTTTGTGCTGTGTTCGATTGGAACAAGGCTGTAGTCCTGGGTTATCAAGTCAAGCCGCGTGTCGTAAAGCTGGACTTTAGCGGTGTCGCGAAATGCTTCAATTGCAAGATGGCACCCTCTAATGAGTTTGCCAAATGGAGCTAGCTTGAGCAACTGAACGGCTGCGTCCGACTCAATTTCTGGAGTTCCAATAAATCCCAAATATCGTATTTGCATTCCAACGGCCATATAACCCCCACCCAGGTATATTTGTCCAAGCTCGCTATAGCTTGATTTATGCTCATAACGTTCGACACGTGAGTACCCGCGACGCGTCGATCTTAGACGTTTAGAAGTAGCAACCCGCGGCCGTATTCGAGGTACTCGTTGTGAACAGCTGTCTCCCCGTGTTTCGCGGCGACCGAGGCAATTGCCGCTACCTTGACCCGCTCCCAGAATTCGGGTGTGCACCAGTAAGATAGAGGTGGTACTCCCTCTCCGCTTGAGTAATGAGTCCGGCGCACCTTGCGAACATCCATGCGGGAGCGCCGTCACTGTTGTACATACCGCGACATAGTCCTTTTATTCGGATCGTCGAATCGCCGATGGCATCACCCGCGACGGTGCGGGACGCCCACATATAAAGCACTCCAAATTCATGTGGACGACCTGTCTCAATATTGGTTTGGTCTGCGCGACGAATGTTTGTCGCTGAATGGCGCACAACGAATTCCAGCGTCTTTTGCCATGCGGTGTCGCATGCCGCACGACCCACACACTTTATTGACGCGTCATCGCGAGCTTCGTCCAAGGCAACGTCGTATCGCTGAATGGCGCCTGGGGACCTGTCTGTTGTGCATGCACAGAGAAGCGCTGCAGCAATCCACCATAAAAGTATTTGTTTCATGTTTTTCGGCTACTAGCTCGTCCCGTTGTCTCATTTGATTGAGCAGCTAGAACATCCCCCCGCGATAGCGATTCAACCGATGTATTCCTCTGCTTCATCAAGTTTTCGAAGTACCTTGATCGAACACAAATCTCCCTTCTCGGATATGGACACGGATCTCATCTTTGGGACCGAATGCTCCTGCGAGGATAAGTTTGGCCAACGGATTTTCGATTTCTTGTTGGATCGCGCGCTTTAAAGGCCGCGCGCCGAACACCGGGTCGTAACCCACCTTGCCGATCAACTCCAGCGCTTCGTCCGATACATCCAGCTGCATCTCCAGCTTCGCGAGTCGTTCATGCAAACGCTGCAACTGGATCTTCGCGATCGACTGGATGTTGCTGCGGTCGAGCGAATGGAACACGACAACGTCATCGATACGATTCAAGAACTCCGGCCGGAAGTGCAGCTTGACCTCTTCCCACACGGCATCCTTCACCGCTTCGTGCGGCTCGCCGACCATCGACTGAATCACGTGCGATCCAAGATTCGATGTCATCACGATCACCGTATTCTTGAAGTCCACGGTGCGCCCTTGGCCGTCGGTCATGCGGCCATCGTCGAGCACTTGGAGCAGCACGTTGAACACGTCCGGATGCGCCTTCTCGATTTCATCGAGCAGGATCACGCTGTACGGTTTGCGCCGCACGAGCTCGGTCAGATACCCGCCCTCTTCATAACCGACATAACCCGGGGGTGCGCCGATCAAACGCGCGACGCTGTGCTTCTCCATGAATTCGCTCATGTCGATACGAATCAGGT
>NZ_JBSIPA010000185.1:0-11806 GCF_053574605.1 Caballeronia sp. M23-90
GGCGCGAATCTAGGTGGAACCAACGGGGGGAATCCGCAAAATTTTCTGCTCCGATGCCCGCCCCGCACGCCTTCGCCGAACTTTCAAGGGAGGGCGTTTGCGCCTCAAAGGGCCGCTCACGTGTAGACTGCGTTAGACCCGTTGGTTGCATCGACTCCCCAACACATTTTTTCGCCAATTTCGGCCACTATCGGGCCGATTTTTCGCCGATACCCTCAAGCGGAGGCATCGTACATGCATGTAGCGCTGCAGCAGGAAGCCGTCACGAGCGGCACGCCCGCCGAACAACCTCAAAAAACGCCGCGTGATCTGCGCCGTGTCGACATTCACCCCGATCACTGGTATCCCGTCGCGTGGTCGCGCGAAGTCAAGCGCGGCAAGGCGCATGGCGTGAAGTTCGCCGGCGACCCCGTCGTGCTGGTGCGCACCGAGAGCGACAAGGTGTTCGCGCTGGAAGACCGCTGCGCGCATCGGCAAGTGCCGTTGCATGCGGGCGTGGTCGACGGCGAGTCCATCCGCTGCTGTTACCACGGCTGGACTTACGACTGGTCGGGCAAGTGTATCGACGTGCCCTATCTCGGGCGCGAGCGTCTGCCCAACGGCGTGCGCTCGTACCCGTGCCGCGAAGAAGCCGGGCTGATCTTCATCTTCCCGGGCGATCCGCTGCTCGCTGAGAGCGTGCCGTTCCCGGCGCTCGGTTCCGCCGGCGACAAAGCCTATAAAACCCGCCGCTTCGGCCGCGCGGTGAAGTGCCATTACACCTTCATGCACGAGAACCTGATGGACATGAACCATCAATTCCTGCATCGCAAGCAAATGGGCCAGATGAAGGCGCGTTCAGTCGGACGCAGCCGTGGCGAAGACTGGGTGGAGGTGAATTACACGTTCGCGCGCGAAGAGGGCAAGCAGCCGATAGGCGAAGCGCTCGTCTTCAGCCAGAAACGCGGCACGAAGCCCGACGACAATAACAAGGACGTAATGACGATCCGTACGGAATATCCGTACCAGACGCTCAGGATCCGCACCAAGGACCAGACCATGGTGATGGATCTGTGGATTGCCTATGTGCCGCTCGACGCCGAGCAGCGCACGAACCGCACGTTCGGTTTGCTGTCGATCCGCCGCCCGAAGATTCCGGGCATTCTCGATGCCGCCTGGCCGCTGCTGGTGTGGTTCACCGAGCGTATCTTCAAGGAAGACCGGTGGATCGTCGAGCGCGAACAGGAAGCGCATGACCGGCAAGGCGGCGATCATAATCACGAGGTGTTTCCGGTCATTCTCGAATTGCGGTCGCTGCTGACCGAATGCGGCGCGCCGGTTCGCGAGCCTGCGGTGGAACGTCGCGTGCACATCATTCAGCCGGTTACAGATTGAGATTGACTGATATCGTAGAGAGCGGCTGGAAGTAACGTGCCGGTAGTCAAGTAATAACCAAAGAGGTCGATCATCATGGAACCCAACCCGGCAGAAGATCGCGGCACGCCGTCAGTCAACGTCAATGAACGGCCCGAACAGGATCACTTCGATGCCGCCATCAACCACGTCGACAGTTCGTATTCGTCGGGCGTGCTGGCCGCCAAGGCCGCGAAAGGCATTTTGTACAGCGTGATCGAAACGCTGGGCACGCTTGTCGGCGATCCGGATTTGCCTGAGCATGCACGCTCGGGCTATCAGGCGCTGCTTGTGAGCGCGGAAGAACTGCGTTCACGGATCGATTAACAAAGGCTCACAGCCAGCCTGGGGCAAAACCCGGGCAAAATTTAAGGTCAACCACGGAGCACATTATGAGTAAAGCCCAGGACGCAAAGAAAACCGAGAAAAAGGTTGCCCTCAAGTCGCCGAAGGAAAAGAAAGAGGCGAAGAAGTTGAAGAAGGAGGCGACCAAGCGCCAGTAAGTGCAATGATCGTGTAAGCAGCAGATATACGGCCGATGGTTCGGTTGAAACAACCATCCGGCATGGAAGCTCCCGACATCACGTTGTTGCAGCGCTTTGAACTCCAGCGGCCCGCTATTAGCGGGCCGTTTGCATTTGCGGAGGTTTGCGCTGGCGCTTTGAAACGCGAAGTCGAACCTGCTTTAAAAGTCCGTCGTCATCGAGAACAAGAACGTGCGCGGTGCGCCTTGCGTCAAATACCCCTGGCCCGAGGTCGCGGCTGATTCCCAGTACGCCTTGTTTGCCACGTTCAGCACACTGACCCGGAAGGTCGTGTTCTTGTGGAACAGGTTGGTCGCGTAACGTGCGCCGACATCGAAGCGATTCCACGATGAAAGCGACGCCGTATTGGCGACATCGAAGTATTGCTTGCCCGTGTGCAGATAGCGCGCGGTAAATGTCAGGCCGGGCACCATCGGCAGGTCGTATTCAGCGCCGAGATTGAACAGGAACGCGGGCACGCCGGTCGGACGGTTGCCGTCGGTCAGGCCGCCCACGGTGTTGAGCAGCTCGGCCTGGATGTAGGACGCGCCCGCCAGCAGCCGCACACCCTTGTACGGTTCACCCGTGATCGACGCTTCAAGCCCGCGATGCCGCTCGCGTCCGTTTGCCGCGAAAACCATGTCGCTGTTCGTGTACGCAGTCGGTTCTTCGATCTGATAGGCCGAGAACGTCGAGCCGAAATGATTCGTGTCGTATTTCACGCCGACTTCGTACTGCTTAGAGCGCGATGGCGCGAGGTTCGTGCCGAAGTTCACTGCCGTCGACGGCGCCGCCTGTCCCTGCGCCAGCGCTTTGCTGCGGTTGGCGAAGATCGCGACGTTTTCCCATGGCTTGATCACGAGTCCGAGAATCGGCGTGGTGATGGAATCGTTATAGGAGGACGTGAGGTCGCCGGTCCCGGTTGCGTAGTTGTTCTGGTGCAATTCCTGGCGGCGCGCGCCGAGCGTGAAGAGCACGCGGTCATGCAAAAAGCCCAGCGTGTCCGATACCGCCACGCTTCGGATCAACGCGCGGTCGGTAACGAAGGGATCGGCGAAGTTGCCGACCGGGCTCGCGCCCGGGCGCGGCACCTGCGGCGTGTTGTAGAGGTCGGTGTTGAATGTGCCAGAGAAGTCGAAGGCCGAGCGGTCTTCGATACTGGTCAGCGACCCGCCCAGAGTCACGAAATGCGAGACCGGGCCGGTGTCGAAGCGGCCATGCACGCCGCCTTCGGTCGAAAATGCATCGGTCTTGCGCGGCACGCCCAGGCGATACGCCGTGGTCAATCCGGTATCGCCGTTGAAGTTCGGCGAAGAATAATCGCCATGCTCGTTCGCGTGATGCACGCCGCCCGCCACATACGCCGTCCATCCCGGCAAGAAGTCGTATTCGGCGCGCGCAATGCCGACCGTGTCTTCGAGCGCGGTGAATGACCAGGGCTGTGCGTAGTTGTGCGTTGCCGACCGAACCGCCGGGATCAGGATGTCCGTGCCGCTCAGGTTGACCGTGGGGCGCGCTTCGTTCGCACGTTCGCGTTGATACAGGAAATCGCCGTAGAGACGCAGTTTGTCGCCACGATAATCCAGCGATACCGACGTGGCCGTGCTGCGCTTGTGTTCATCGTCGACGCTGGTTTCGCCGTCGCGCACGAAGCTGTTCACGCGCACGCCAAACTGGCCTTCGCTGCCAAAACGGCGGCCTACATCCACGTGCGTGCCGAGTTCGCCCGATGCCGTGCCTTCCACCGTTACGCGCGTCAGGGGTTTGTCGCCGGCACGTTTCAGCTCCAGGTTCACGCCGCCGCCAATGGCGGAGCCGGTCGGCGACGCGCCGCTCAGGAACGCATTTGCGCCCTTGAAGACATCGACGCGTTCGAGTGTTTCGGTTGCCACGAGCTGACGCGGCGTGATGCCATAAAGTCCATTAAGCGAGATGTCGTCGCCATTCAACTGGAAGCCGCGGATCACGAACACTTGCGACTGGTTGCCAAAGCCCAGGCTCGAGCGCACGGACGGATCGTTGTCGAGGACATCGGCGAGGGTTCGCGCTTGCTGGTCTTCGATCAGCTTCGAGGTGTATGTGGTCATGCTGAAGGGCACGTCGATCATCTTCTGGTCGCCCAGCACACCGAAACTCGCGCCCCGCGCGACCTGACCGCCACTGTACGTCGGCGCGAAGTCACCGGGGAGCGCTTCTGCGGCACCCTGGACTTTCACGGCCGGCAGGGTCTTGTCGGTGGCATCCGTCGTCGGGTCGCTTTGCGCGTGAGCAATACCGGCCGCGCCGGCGAGACCCATGGCGAGCGGCATCGCTGCGCGGAAAAAGACCTGACGGACGGCGGCCGATACGGGCCGGACGCGAAGCGATTGCGGTTTGTTTGGAAGCATCGAAGGAGCGGAGTAGCGAAGCGGTCGTGATTTCGCCCCGTCATCCGCCAGGCAAATGGCGGGCAACGGAGCGCTGCTTTGTAGTGGGTTTATGTGTGGGCTTGCGAGTTTGGATTTACAACTGGACTACAAGACCTGACAAACGAGAGGATTATACACGAATGCGAATCGTTATCATTTATCGCGCAAAAAAACGACACGCCTGATAACAGCCCTGGCAGGATGTTTCGGAGGGTTAGAAGGGTCCAGGAAGAATCATCTCGCGGATGAGTTCACGCGTCGCCGACCCATCGTTCCTCGGATGCTTTCAAATGCGACCGGATCGCTGCCTGCGCCGCGATCGGGTCGCGTGCTTCGAGCGTCCTGAGAATGCGTTCGTGCTCGGATAACGCGACGCCCCACGTCGTGATGTTTTCCGAAAGCACACTGGCTTTGGCGGCGATGGGATCGTTGCGGCCATCGAACAATTCACCGACGAGCCGTGTGAGCACCGAATTTCCCGCCATGTCCGCGATCGCCATATGGAACTGGCGATCCGGTTCCAGTGGCGAGCGGCCTGCTGCAATCAACTCGCGCATGACATCGACTGTTTTCTGCAGCTTGGCCGTGCCATCGGAGGTAAGCCGCGTGCACGCCAGCACGATCACTGATCCTTCTATTGCGGCGCGCGCCTGCATCAGTTCAGTCGGGCTTTCTCCCATGGCAGTCAAAGGCGACGTTTCGCTGCCGACTTCACACACGTACACGCCCGAACCCATGCGGATTTCGACTTGTCCGCGGATCTCCAGCGCAATCAACGCTTCGCGCAGCGACGGACGCGATACGCCGAGTTGCTGCGCCAGTTCGCGTTCAGGCGGCAAACGCGCGCCGGCCTGAAAGCTGCCGTGGCGGATCAGCATGTTGATCTGATCGGCGATGGACTGATACAGCCGCCGCGTTTCAACAGGTTTAACGAGAGAAGTCATGGAGCCCGGTGCGTTGTGCGTGTCGAAACGTGTAAGGTGGCTTGACCAATTTACTTTCAATTCGCGCCAGCATCGCTTGGAGCGTATGTCTTTGGATATAAGGGTAAATACCTCGATTCCAGTACAGGCTCAACGCCATTATCATTAGCGGCAGGTCAGGCCGCTTCTTCAAACCGTTGCCGCGAACACTAAATTGGCTTGACCACTTTGATAGCGGGTACGGCCTGGGCGCAAGCCCCACATCGAGGAGACAAAAGCCGATGCATCCGTCCCAGTCAGTCTGTCGGGCCGTGCAATGAACGCAACGGCCGAACCGGACGTGTCATCCCCTTCCGCCAGTTCAGCGGAATCCTTGCTGCGCCTGAACGGCGTAGGCAAGCGTTTCCCGGGCGTGATCGCGCTGCAGAAGGTGAGCTTCGATGTCCGTGCGGGTGAAGTCCACGCCATCTGCGGCGAGAACGGCGCAGGGAAATCCACGTTGATGAAAATTGTCAGCGGGCAGTACCGGCCGGACGAAGGCGAGATTTATCTCGATGGCCGCGTGCAGCATTTCGCGTCCACGCTCGATGCGCAAGCCGCCGGCATCGCGATCATCCATCAGGAACTGAACCTGATCCCGCATCTGTCGATCGCGGAAAACATCTTCTTGGCCCGGGAGCCGAAGCGCGGGATATTTATCGATCGCGCCCGGCTTGCCGCCGATTCACAGGCCGCGCTCGACCGGATCGGCTTGCCGCTGAAACCCCGCACGCTGGTTGGATCGCTGTCGGTCGCGCAGCAGCAGATGATCGAGATCGCGAAGGCGTTGTCGCTCAACGCGCGGCTTCTGATCATGGATGAACCCACGTCGTCGCTGACCGAATCCGAGACCGTGCATCTTTTCCGGATCATCAAGGAATTGCGCAAGTCGGGCGTGGGGATCGTGTACATCTCGCATCGGCTGGATGAGCTTGCTGAGATCGCGGACCGCGTGACAGTGCTGCGCGATGGCCGCACGATTTCCACCGATGACTTCGCGGCCACGACCATCGAACAAGTGGTGTCGCATATGGTTGGCCGCGATCTCGACGATGTGTTCCCCGAACGCAAATCGCAGCCGACTACTGAGGTCCTCTTGAGCGTCAACGGCCTCAAGCGCCGCGAAGTGTTCGGGCCGGTGAGCTTCGAATTGCGTCGCGGCGAGATTCTTGGCTTCGCGGGCCTGATGGGTTCGGGTCGTACCGAAGTGGCGCGCGCGGTGTTCGGTGCGGACCCCGTGGACGGCGGCGAGGTGCATTTGCGAGGCGAAAAGCTGTCGATTCATTCGCCTATCGATGCGATTCGCAACGGCATTGCGTATCTCTCGGAGGATCGCAAGGGCAACGGGCTCGCGCTGCAGATGACGGTCGCGAAGAACATCACGCTTGCGAACGTGGGGGCGGTTTCCAGCGCGGGCGGTTTCATCCGTTTCGAGGAAGAAGGGAAGGTCGCACGCAAATATATCGATGCGCTCGGCATCCGTACGCCGAGCGCGAACCAGATCACGCGCAATCTGTCCGGGGGCAACCAGCAGAAGGTCGTGATCAGCAAATGGCTGTTCCGCGAATCGAAGATTCTTTTCTTCGATGAACCCACGCGCGGCATCGACGTCGGCGCGAAATACGCCATCTATGAACTGATGGACCGGCTGGCAGCGCAGGGAATTGGCGTTGTCCTGATCAGTTCAGAGCTGCCCGAGATCATGGGCATGACCGATCGCGTGGCGGTGTTCCACGAAGGCGAAATAGCGGGCGTACTCGAGACCCGCAAGACCAATCAGGAAGAAATCATGCACTACGCATCAGGACGGACGACCCATGCTTGAGATGACTACCGACCCCGCTCATGCCGACCGCGCACGCGCTCGTGAACGGCGCCGCGATCTGATACAGAAGTTTGCCGCGCTGGGCAGTCTGGTGATGCTCGTGATCGTGTTTTCCGCGACGAGCAGCGCGTTCATGTCCCTGGGTAACGGCATGACGGTGGCGCTGCAGGTGACATCGATTGCGTATCTCGGACTCGGGGCGACTTGCGTGATCATTACGGGCGGTATCGACCTGTCCGTGGGGTCGGTGCTCGCGCTCTCCGGCGTGTGCGCCGCGCTGCTTGTGAAGGCGGGCGTTCCGGTGCCGATCGGCATGCTGGGTGGCGTGATCGTCGGTGCGATCTGCGGCGCGTTCAACGGGATCTTTGTCACGCGCATGGGCTTGCCGCCGTTTATCGCGACCTTGGGGATGATGCTGGTCGCACGCGGCGTTGCCCTGCAGATCACCGGCGCACGGCCGGTTTCGGGTCTCGGCGATTCGTTCGCGGAACTCGGCAACGGGTCGCTGTTTCGTATCGTGCGCATGGGTTCGGATGGTTTTCCCGACGTCGTCTTTCCGGGCATTCCTTATCCCGTGATCATCATGGTCGTGCTCGCCGTGCTGGTTTCGATCATGCTCAGCCGGACGTCGCTGGGGCGGCATATCTATGCGGTCGGATCGAACGCGGAAGCAGCGCGCTTGTCGGGCGTGAACGTGAATCGCGTGAAGCTCTTCACCTATGTGTTGTCCGGCGCGCTCGCGGGGTTGACGGGTTGCGTGCTGATGTCGCGGCTCGTGACCGCGCAGCCGAACGAAGGCGTGATGTATGAGCTCGATGCCATCGCCAGTGCGGTGATCGGCGGGACGTCGCTGATGGGCGGCGTCGGGACCATCTCGGGCACGGCCATTGGCGCGTTCGTGATCGGCATCTTGCGCAATGGCCTGAACATGAACGGCGTATCGAGTTTTATCCAGCAGATCATCATTGGCCTCGTGATCCTGGGCACGGTGTGGATCGACCAGATTCGCAACCGGCGATGAGTTTCATCGGGCGCGAGGGGTCTTTCTCAAGCGTCCGAAGGGCAGAAGCGAAGCGGGCCGCAGAGGCTTATAAAACCAAAGGAGCGAGACATGAAACTGACTACGAAGGCGATGTTTGCCACTGTACTGGCCGTTGCCGCGAGCACCGCATTTGCCGCGGGCGGCGAGATTGCGGTCATTGTGAAGAGCGCCGATTCCAACTACTGGCAAAACGTCAACAAGGGCGCGACTGCGGCCATGGCCAAGCAGAAGGGCTACACGATGACCTTCCAGGGGCCGACCGCCGAATCGGATATCGCAGCCGAAGTGAACATGGTCGAGAATGCGGTGAACCGCAAGGTCTCAGGTATCGTGCTGGCCGCGTCAGATCCTGATGCGCTCGTGCCGGCTGTGAAGAAGGCGTGGGAAGCGCACATTCCGGTGGTGATCATCGACTCGGCACTGGCCGATTCGGGCAAACAGTACTACCAGGCTTTCCTTTCCACCGATAACGCCAAGGCCGGCGAGATGTGCGCTCAGGCGCTGATCGCGAAGGTCGGGCAGACGGGCAAGATCGCGTTGATGTCGTACGTGGCCGGCGCCGGCTCCGAGGCTGCGCGCGTGGGCGGATTCCGCAAGTACCTGGAAGCGCATTCGAAGCTGACGGTGGTGGGTCCGTTCTACTCGCAATCGCAAATGGCGAACGCGCTGAACCAGACGACCGACGTGCTGGCGGCCAATCCTGATCTCAAAGGAATCTTCGGCGCGAATGAACCGACGGCAGTGGGCATGGGCCGCGCACTCGCGCAATCGGGCAAGGCTGGAAAGGTCGTGGCGATCGGCTTCGATGGCAACCAGGATCTGCAGAACTTCGTGAAGGACGGGACCATCCAGGCGATCGCCGTGCAGGGTTCGTACCAGATGGGCTACAAGGGCATCGAAACGGTGGTTGGCGTGATCGAGAAGAAAATGCCGCCCAAGTTTGTCGATACGGGCGTGGTCATGGTCGACAAGGGCAACATCGATCAGCCGGTTGCAAAGAACGTATTGTATTGACGGTTTTTGGCTGGACGCGATGCGGGAGCGCTTTCCGCATCGATAAAAAATAAAGTTAGTGAAAACAACGGAAGACGGAAGATAAAAACGAGACTCCACGGTAGTTGCACGGCGAATTCATGGCGGAATAAGCGTGAGCAGCTAATTGACACGACTACAAAACGTAGTCAAGATAACGTTAATTAGAAGTTCGGCGCATTTTTCGCACGACGAATTCGCTCGTTCAGGCAACACCTGGGGACTCGAGTCATGGAGACGTATTACCTTGCCATCGACGTTGGCACGGGCAGCGTTCGCGCTGCCCTTGTCAATGGACGTGGAAAAATAGCAAGCATGGCGGCGCGCGAGCACGAGCAGATCGTGCTCCGCTACGGCTGGTCCGAACAACGTCCCGCGGACTGGTGGCAGGGCGCTGTCGGCGCCATTCGTGAAGTGCTCGAAAGCGTGCCGAATGCGGCTGCAAACATCGCGGCAATCTGCGCGTGCGGGCAAATGCACGGCACGGTTCTGATCGATGCCGACGGCCAGCTCACCCGCGAAACCGCGCCGCTCTGGAATGACAAACGCACGCTCGCGCAAGTCGAAGCCTTCCGGGCAGCGCACGACTCCACGTCCTACCTCCCGCTGACAGCGAACCCCGCCACGCCCGCGTGGCCCGGTTTCAAGCTGCAATGGCTCAAGCAGAACGAGCCCGAAGCGTACGAGCGCGCCGCGACCGTCTTCATGTCGAAGGACTACATCAACTTCCGTCTGACGGGCGAACGCGCGTGGGACTGGAGCGATGCATCGACAAGCTTCTTGATGGACCCGCAAACGCGGACCTGGTCCCAGCCTATGCTCGATGCGCTCGGCCTCGACATCACCAAATTCCCGCCCATCCGTTCGCCGCAGGAAATCCTCGGCAGCGTCACCGCTGAAGCTGCGCAGGCGACCGGCTTGCGCGAAGGCACGCCGGTGCTGGTCGGGGGCGCGGATTATCCGCTGTCGGTGCTCGGCTCGGGTGTGTATGCACCGGGTCTCGGGTCGGACATCACCGGTACGTCATCGATCATCACCGTGATCGCCGATACCCCCATGCTGCATCCCGAAGTCTCGAACGTGGCGACCGCAGAGGGCTTGTGGGGACGCTTCATGTTGCTCGATTCAGGCGGCGACGCCATGCGCTGGGCACGTCGTGCGTTCCACGAAAACACCTTGAGCTATGACGCCGTCGCGCAAAAGGCGGCCGAAGCGCCGATCGGTTCCGAAGGCCTTTTTTTCCTGCCGTATCTCACGGGCGAACGCCTTGGCGAGCACTCGAATTCGCGCGCGCAATTTTTTGGCATCGGTGCCAAACATGGGACGGCGCACTTGCATCGGGCGGTGCTGGAGGGTGTTGCGTTCGGCGTGCGGCGTCACATTGGCGTGATCGAATCCGCGGGCGTGCGCATGGAACGGCTCGTCGCTGCAAGCGGCGGTGCGAAGGCTGCGCTGTGGCTCGACATCAAGGCGAGCATGTATCGAACGCCGATTCTCGTGCCGGCTGAAGTGGAATGCGGCGTGATGGGCTGCGCGATTCTCGCGGCGACCGCGCATGGCCAGTTTGCGCGCCTTGGCGATGCCGTCTCCGCCTTCGTTCAATTCGAGCGCGAAGTCCTGCCAGACCCGCGTGCCGGCGATATCTATGACCGGATGATGCCGATCTTCGAGCGGCTCTATTCGAGCTCGCAGCAGTTCTACGACGACCTCGATCGTCTCGCCGGGACTCATGCATGACGCACGCAATCAAAGCAGTTTTGTGGGACATGGACGGCACGCTCGCCGACAGCGAAGCGCTGCATCTGAACACACTCGTCACCGTGCTGAATCATCACGGCATCAAGGCGGGCGACGATCTGCATGCATCGATATTCGGCATGACCGCGCGCGAAGTGCATACATTATGTTGCGAGCTTTTTGGCATCGACTTCGACTACGACGAATGGTCGATGGCGCGTGCGCGCCATTACGTGTCCGAAGCCATCAACATGCAACCCAGGCCCGGCGCGTTGAGCGTTTATCGCGCCGTGCGTGCAGCCGGAATCCATCAGGCGATCGTATCGAATTCGCCGCGCATGCTGCTCGAAGCCGGACTTCGCGCGCTGGATTTACAGGACCCGCAACTCATATCCATCAGCGCCAACGATGTCCGCGCCGGCAAGCCGCATCCCGAACCGTACGAACGCGCCGCGTGGCTTTTGCACATTTCGCCGGAACAAGCGATTGTCGTGGAGGACAGTCCGACCGGCGCACGTGCAGCCATCGCGGCAGGCATGCGAGTGCTTGCATGGCCCGAACATCCGGGCGCGGCGTCGTCTTTCCCTGAACTCGCCGAACTCGTTTTTTCCGAACACGAGTTGTCCACCGCCATCGCCGCAGCACTCGGCGTTCAACTTGACACCTGAAACCCAGACCATGCTCCGAACCAGCATTTTCCCCTCGCGATACGTCCAGGGCGCAGGGGCGCTCGATTCCCTCGATACCGAACTCGCGCAACTCGTTTTTTCCGAACACGAGTTGTCCACCGCCATCGCCGCAGCACTCGGCGTTCAACTTGACACCTGAAACCCAGACCATGCTCCGAACCAGCATTTTCCCCTCGCGATACGTCCAGGGCGCAG
>NZ_JBSIPA010000186.1:0-11767 GCF_053574605.1 Caballeronia sp. M23-90
TATCTGTTTCGCGTAGCCGCCACCGCCGCCGCCGTCTTCCTCGATATCGATCGTGCGTGCATTCGATACCCGTGCCGAGGTCGAGCAGCAAGTGGAAAGCATGGGTGCTGTGTTCCTCACGATCGATATCGAGGAAGACGGCGGCGGCGGTGGCGGCTACGCGAAACAGATGAGCGCGGAGTTCATCGCAGCCGAGATGGCGCTGTTCGCGGCACAGGCGAAGGAAGTGGACATCATCATCACGACCGCCCTGATTCCGGGCAAACCCGCGCCGAAGCTGATCACCGCCGAGATGGTCGGCATGATGCGCGCGGGCAGCGTGATCGTGGATATGGCGGCCGAGCAAGGCGGCAATTGCGAGCTCACGCAGCCGGGTGAAGTGGCGCAGATCCACGGTGTATCGATAGTCGGTTATACCGATCTCGCAAGCCGCATGGCCACGCAATCAAGCCAGCTTTACGGCACCAACATCCGTCATTTGCTGACCGATCTCACGCCGCAGAAGGATGGCATCGCGAAGATCAACATGGACGACGACGTGATGCGCGGCGCAACGGTCGTGCATGACGGCGTCGTGAGCTGGCCGCCGCCGCCGCCAAAAACGGCGGCCATCGCGCCGCATAAACCTGCGGCCGCCAAACTCGTTGCAACGGATATCAAGGAAGAACCGCGCAGCGCCTTCATGTCGATCGTGATCCTGGCCGTTGCCGCAGTAGCCCTGCTCGCGCTCGGTGCGGTCGCGCCGCCTGCGTTCGTCGCGCATCTGACTGTGTTCGTGCTTGCGGTGTTCGTCGGTTACCAGGTGGTCTGGAACGTGACGCCCGCATTACATACGCCGCTCATGAGCGTGACCAATGCCATCAGCGGGATCATCGTGATCGGCGCGCTGTTGCAGCTCGGCACGTCCGACACGCTCGTGACGGTGCTTGGCGGTATCGCGTTGCTGGTTGCCACGATCAACATTGCAGGCGGGTTCCTCGTGACCCATCGCATGTTGAAGATGTTTCAGCGCAATTAAGGAGAAAAAACATGCTGAACGGAATTGGCAACATTGCGTATCTGGGCGCCGCCGTGCTTTTCATCTTGAGCTTGCGCGGGTTGAGTCATCCGAGCACCGCGCGCCGGGGCAACATCTATGGCGTAGTGGGCATGCTGATCGCGGTCGTTGCGACATTGCTGATCGCGCAAGGCGCAGGGCTTGCGGTCGTGCTGGCAGCGGCTGTGATCGGCGCGGCGATTGGGGCTGTGCTCGCGCGGCGTGTCGAGATGACGCAAATGCCGCAGCTCGTTGCGGTGCTGCACAGCTTTGTCGGACTTGCGGCGGTATTGATCGGCTTCACCAACTACCTCATGCCGATGGGCGATATCGCCGGCGCCGAGCTGACCATTCATCTCTGCGAGATCTACCTTGGGGTGTTCATCGGCACGATCACGTTCACGGGCTCCATTGTCGCGTTCCTGAAGCTGCAAGGCACGATCAGCGGCAAGCCGCTCGTCTTGCCCGCGCGGCATATGCTGAATCTCGCGGTGCTGGTCGCGTGCGTGGCGCTAGGTTACCGGTTCATGACGGCCAACGTGGTCGCCGACGGCATCACCGCGTTGCTCATCATGATCGTGCTTGCGGCAGCGCTCGGCGTGCATCTCGTGATGGCGATCGGCGGGGCGGACATGCCCGTGGTCGTGTCCATGCTCAACAGCTATTCCGGATGGGCAGCCGCTGCGACCGGCTTCATGCTGAGCAACGACTTGCTGATCACGACCGGCGCGCTGGTCGGTTCGAGCGGCGCAATCCTGAGCTACATCATGTGCCGCGCGATGAACCGCAGCTTCTTGTCGGTGATCCTGGGCGGCTTTGGCGCAGCAAGCGGAACGAGCACAGCGGACGTTGGCGGCGAAGTGATCGCAACGAGTATCGACGAAGTCTGCGCCATCCTGCGCGATGCATCCGAGGTCATCATCGTGCCGGGTTACGGCATGGCCGTGGCGCAGGCGCAGACCACGATCAGCGATATCACGCGCAAGCTCGAAGCACTCGGCGTGAGGGTTCGCTTCGGCATTCATCCGGTCGCTGGACGCTTGCCGGGACACATGAACGTGCTGCTCGCCGAAGCGAAAGTGCCGTATGACATCGTGCTTGAAATGGACGAGATCAACGAGGACTTTCACACGACGGACGTCGTGCTCGTGATTGGCGCGAACGACATTGTGAATCCGGGCGCACTCGAAGATCCGGGCAGCCCGATTGCCGGCATGCCGGTGCTCGAAGTGTGGAAGGCGCGCACGGTCGTGGTCTCCAAACGCGGCATGGCGACCGGTTACGCGGGCGTGGACAACCCGCTCTTCTACAAGGACAACACGCGCATGCTTTTCGGCGATGCCAAGACGAGTGTCGACGCATTGCTGCGTCAACTGTCCGCCGCCTGATCGACAGACGGGAACCCCATGATCCGCTCACGCAAAGCCAGGATCGTCGCGACACTCGGTCCCGCGACGTCCGATATCGATACGATCACGCAGCTCTTCAACGCCGGCGCGGACGTGTTCCGCCTGAACTTCAGCCACGGTTCGCACGAGGATCACAAACGCCGTTATGACCTCGTGCGTGAAGTCGAGCGCGCATCGGGCCGGCCAATATCGATACTCGCCGACATGCAAGGCCCGAAGCTGCGCGTGGGCCCGTTTGCAGCGGGCAAGGTGATGCTGGCCGAAGGCGCGGAGTTTTCGCTCGATACCGACCCGGAACCCGGCGATGTCAACCGGGTATATCTGCCGCATCCCGAGTTGTTCGAAGTCGTGGCTGCGGGCCAGTCGCTTTTGCTCGATGACGGCAAGCTTCGCCTCGAAGTTCTCGACAACACCGGCGAACGGATCCGAACCCGTGTGAAGCACGGCGGAGTTCTCTCGGACAGAAAGGGCGTGAATGTGCCCGACACCATCCTGCCGATTCCCGTGCTGACGCAAAAGGATCGCATCGATCTCGCGTTTGCGTTGTCGCTCGGCGCTGACTGGATCGCGCTTTCCTTCGTGCAACGCCCGGAGGATCTGGTCGATGCGCGCGAGCTGATCGGCGATCGCGCCGGCCTGATGGTCAAGCTGGAGAAACCGGCGGCGCTCGATCGTCTGGATGAAATCGTCCAGGCATCCGATTCCGTGATGGTCGCGCGCGGCGACCTGGGCGTCGAATTGCCCCCCGAGCGCGTTCCGGGCGTGCAGAAACGTATTCTGCGGTCGTGCCGCAGCCATGGCAAACCGGTGATCATCGCCACGCAAATGCTCGAGTCGATGATCTCCGCGCCCGTGCCGACACGTGCGGAGGCATCGGACGTTGCGACTGCAATCTACGATGGCGCCGACGCCGTCATGCTCTCGGCGGAATCGGCGAGCGGCGCTTTCCCGGTGCAAGCGGTCGCGATGATGGACCGCATCATCAAGGAAGTGGAGCACGATCCGTTGTACAGGAGCCTGATCGATGCACAACACGAACTGCCGCTGAATACGCCCGGCGATGCAATCTGCGCCGCGTTGCGCGATGTCGCGCAGACCATCGACGCCGTGGCCGTCGTGACGTACACCACGTCGGGACACACGAGCTTGCGCGCCGCACGCCAGCGTCCGGCCGCGCCCATCCTGAGCATCACGCCGAAACTCGCAACCGCACGACGCCTCGCGCTCGTGTGGGGCGTGCATTCCACGGTGAGTCCAGACATTGGATCGGTGGACGAGATGGTCAGCGCCGCGTGCGGCATTGCTGCAAGACAAGGCTTCGCTACCTCCGGCGATCAAATTGCCATCGCGGCAGGCATGCCGTTTGGAGAACCGGGCACGACGAACCTGCTGCGGATTGCAAGGGTTTAACCAAGCGCTGCATTCCACATACGCGCTTTAAGCAGTGCCCTGACCACGCGCATCCAAAATTTATTAGGCATCCGGAATATATAAGGTTTACCTAATCCAAGGCATAAGAAACTTTCACTTTCGTTAATGGATGAACGTTGCCATCATGGCTTCAGCCTGAGGCATTCGAGTTCAGCAACATGGCACTTCATCAGGAACGCCGGCACGCGACGTGGAGACCGTCGCCGATCGCACGGCATGAACCAGAACCCGCGGCTTCGCAGGACGCGCCGAGATATTCGCATCGCCTGAAGCCGGATTGACGGTTCCATCTGGCCCGACAGAATTCGTTATTTAAAACAGGAAGAGTCCGATGAAAATCTGTGTATATGGCGCCGGCGCAATCGGCGCGTACCTGGGCGCGCAACTCGCTTCAGCCGGTGCGGACGTCAGCTTCGTTGCGCGCGGCCCGCATCTCGCGGCCATGCAATCGAAGGGCGTGCGCCTTCAGATCGACGGCGGCGAGCGCACCGTCAAGGTCCGGTGTTCATCCGATCCACGCGAACTCGGCGTGCAGGACTACGTCATCATCGCGTTGAAGGCGCATTCGGTGCCGGGCGTGGTCGCTGCGATGCAGCCATTGCTGGGTCCCGAGACCGCCATCGTGACCGCCGTCAACGGCATCCCTTACTGGTATTTCTACAAGCACGGCGGAGAGTTCGCCAACACGACGCTTGACAGCATCGACCCGGGCGGCAAGCAGTGGAAGCAACTTGGACCTGAGCGCGCGATTGGCTGCGTGGTTTACCCGGCGGCTGAAATCACGGAACCGGGCGTGATACGCCACGTGTATGGCAAGAAGTTTCCCGTTGGGGAACCGAGCGGCGAGCGCACGGAACGCGTTCAAAAGCTGCACGAGATCATGGTTGCAGCGGACCTCGATGCCCCCATTCGCGACAATATCCGCGATGAAATCTGGCTCAAGCTCTGGGGCAACCTCTGCTTCAATCCGATCAGCGCACTGACGCATGCAACGCTCGACGTGATCACGAGCAACACGGCGACGCGCGATGTATCAAGGACCATGATGCTCGAAGCGAAATCCATCGCGGAACGGTTCGGGGTGCATTTCCGGGTGGATGTGGAAAAACGTATCGATGGCGCGGGCGCCGTCGGAGCGCACAAAACATCGATGCTTCAGGACCTCGAAGCGCATCGTCCAATGGAAATCGATCCGTTGCTGACCGTCGTGCAGGAAATGGGGCGGCTGGTCGGGCAGGCAACGCCGACTATCGACACGGTGCTTGCGTTGATCAAGCTGCGCGAACAGATTGCGCAGCATGTCCCGGCGCCGGTGCCCGAACCTGCGCCCGTAAGCTGAACCCGATGTCGATTTCCGGCCGCGTCGTTCGTCGTTGAGCAAGGAGGCGCACAACGTCGTTGTGCGTGCTCCTTTTTCGAACGACTGAACAGGAGATGCGTCATGACGTACATCGATGGGTTTCTCGCGGCCGTGCCCACGGCCAACCGTGAAGCGTTCCGGCAGCACGCGCACATGGCCGCGGGCGTTTTCAGGGAGCACGGCGCGTTGAAGGTGGTCGAGTGCTGGGGCGACGACGTTCCCGAAGGCACGCTGACGTCGTTCACCATGGCTGTCAAACGCAAGGACGACGAGGCGGTTGTGTTCTCGTGGATTGTCTGGCCGTCACGCCAGGCTCGCGACGAAGGCATGAACGCGGTCATGGCGGATCCGCGACTTCAACCTGACAAAAATCCGCTGCCCTTCGACGGCAAACGCATGATCTACGGCGGTTTTGAAGTGATCGTGGAAGTGTGAACGACCGGCCCGCAGCGACGCGTTAAGATGGCGCTTCGTCAGCGCTACAACGCACGCATGATCTCCAGCCAGTACATCAGCCGTATTACATTGCAGCGGGAAAAAGTCGAATCTTTCGATGTCTATCCATTTGCGCTGCCTGCCGTCCGCTCGCTCGACACGCTCGAACTGCATCCGAAGGTGACGTTTTTTGTCGGTGAAAACGGGTCGGGGAAGTCGACGCTGCTCGAAGCCATCGCGGTGTCCATGGGCTTCAACGCGGAAGGCGGCACGAAAAATTTCCGCTTCGATACCCGCTCTTCTCATTCCACGCTCGATGAATACCTTCGTGTCGCCAAGGGATTCAAGAAGCCGAAGGACGGTTTTTTCCTGCGTGCCGAAAGTTTTTTCAATGTCGCGACAGAGATCGAAAATCTCGATGCCGAAGGCGGCTTTGGACCGCCGGTCATCGGCTCTTACGGCGGCCAGTCGTTGCACGAACGCTCGCACGGCGAAGCGTTTCTCGCGTTGTTGATGAACCGCTTTGGGGGCAAAGGCCTTTATCTGCTTGACGAGCCGGAGTCCGCGCTTTCACCGCAACGCCAGCTCGCCGCGCTCGCGCGCATCCACGATCTGGCGAACGACGACTCGCAATTTGTCATTGCGACGCATTCGCCGATTCTCATGGCTTATCCGGATGCGTGGATTTATCAGTTCACGGCCGACGGCGTTGCACGCGTCGATTACGACGATACCGAACACGTCCAGGTCATGCGCGCTTTCATGGCGAATCCTGGGCGCATGATCCGCACGCTTCTCGATGATGAGACATGATTTCGGTAATAGTCAGACAAATGCCGATTTTTGTGTTCGTTGTAAGGAAACGCTAATTCGGACGCGATTGCAGATAAAGTTAAATAATTTTAAATAAGTCATCTATGTGAGTGTTTTTTACTCTAAAAATGCTGTCTTCGAGAAAGAGTTTAGAATAGCTGTTCAGTTTTTGTGCGAACCACTAAACCGCTCGACGAATTTACGTATACAAATCAACGATCGTCCGCCGCACCGCACAAACTTACAAAACACAAACTCCACGCCAAATCTGAAAGGTCATTTCAGATTCGCCCCAGTTCTCCGTAATCGTGTGCATCGACACACCTCTCGGAGAGCATCAGCATGACCCTCAGCAACTTCAAAATCGGAACCCGGCTTGCCGCAGGTTTCGCCGCAATCCTGATCCTCTTGTGCGCCGTCGGCGGTTTGACGTTGTGGCAGACATCCCGTATCTACGACGGCACCCTTGAACTCGCTAACGACTGGCTGCCAAGCGTTCAGGCCGCCGGACGCATCCAGTCATACGCAAACACCATGCGCCGTACGAGCCTGCGCTATCTGCTCGCCGCGGACGCGAACGAAAGGCAAACCAACCGGGCCGAGCACGACGCCGCTGCGACAAAGGTTCAAGGGGCATTCGCCGGCTATGAAAAACTGATTTCTTCGCCGGAAGAAAGACAGCTCTTCGAGGACATCAAAAGCGGCTGGGGCCGTTACATCGCCGCCGACGCCAAGCTTTTCGAAGCCGCCGATAAAGGCGACGCAGGCATAGCCGAAGCGCGCGCCATCTCGAGCGGCGACGCGGGCAAGGAATTCACCGGAACGCTGAAACTCATAGAACAGGACATCGAGTTGAATCGTGCTGGCGCCGAGAGGGAAGTGGCGGGCGCGGCATCGACCTATCAATCGGCGATGGTCACGACAGGCGTCCTGATTGTCATCGCGTTGGTTGCGGGCGTGACGATCGGCGTACTGATCACGCGCTCGATCACGGCGCCGATCGGGCGTGCCGTGAAAGTTGCCGAAACAGTGGCGCGGGGTGACCTGACTGCGGTGATCGATGTGAGCGGCAAGGACGAGACAAGTCAGTTGCTTGCCGCGATGCGCCACATGAACGAGCGGCTCGTGGACGTGGTCGGCCGCGTGCGAAACAGCAGCGACAGCATTGCCACGGGTTCCGCGCAGATCGCAGCGGGCAATACCGACCTGAGCCAGCGCACCGAAGAACAGGCGGCGTCGCTGGAAGAAACGGCGGCAAGCATGGAGGAGCTCACCGCAACCGTGAAGCAGAACGCCGAGAACGCGCTGCAGGGCAATTCGCTTGCCGCAAATGCATCGGAGACCGCGGTGCGAGGCGGTGAAGTCGTGAACCGCGTCGTCCAGACGATGGGCGAAATCTCCAGCAGTTCCAAACAGGTCGCCGAGATCATCACGGTGATAGAAGGCATTGCGTTCCAGACGAACATTCTCGCGCTGAACGCCGCGGTCGAAGCGGCCCGGGCGGGCGAGCAAGGCCGCGGATTCGCGGTGGTCGCAGGCGAGGTACGGACGTTGGCGCAACGCAGCGCGTCGGCGGCGAAGGAGATCAAGGACCTGATCAGCGCCTCGGTTCAGCGCGTCAATGCAGGCACGCAACTCGTCGATGAAGCCGGTCGCACCATGTCCGAAGTCGTGCAGTCGGTCAAGCGCGTGACGGACCTGATGGGCGAGATCAGCGCGGCATCGGGCGAGCAGCATACGGGTATCGAACAGGTCAACCAGGCCGTCATGCAGATGGACGAAGTCACGCAGCAAAACGCTGCGCTCGTTGAAGAGGCATCGGCGGCGGCTCAGTCGATGGCCGCGCAATCCAATACGTTGCGCGAACTGGTATCGATTTTCACGATCGATGCTTCTGAGGTGAGCGTCCATGCATTCGCGCCAGCGCCAACGCACGCACCGAAAAAACCGGCGGTATCGGCAAAGATGACCAGACAAGCGCCCTCGCTTGCAAAAGACGCAGCGTGGACGACGTTCTAACGCGCTAAATCGGGCGCGACACGTGACGATTGATTCACGCTCGCGCGGAGAATAATCGCCGAAAGCCTTGCAGCGCAAGGGTCGAAAATCATTAGAAGAATAACTCGACCCTCTTGTGCGGATCTGGCGTGATGTTTGCGGTAATAAAAGCACCTTTTGCTTTTTATCGTGAACATGCTCCGCTTTGAATACGCTCTAGTTTCGATCCTTGTGATGTCGTCACCCGGCGCCGCTTTTGCTGCAACCCGCGACGAGCAGACGGCGGCCTGCAAGGGCGACGCCATCCGATTTTGCGCATCGGAGATTCCGAACGAGCAGAAAATCACGTCATGCATGAAGGCCAACTTCAATAAGCTGAGTCCAGAGTGCAAGGCGATGTTCAAGCAACCCGCGTCCGACAAACGCAAGAAGCCGGTCAAACCTGCATAAACCCAAGGGGCAGCGCATGCTGATACAAACCTTTGAAACCGTGCTGACGTGGTTCGCAATGTGCGGCTTGCACTTGTCGATGTTGACGCCTGCCGAGCTTGCGCACGCATTCGGGGCGCTCCTCGGCATTTTTGTCGGCATTGCATTGCCGCTGGGCATTGCAGTGAGCGCGCATCGGCAAATGGAAAAGTTCTGACCGTCCGCCAAATGCTGCGGCGCGCCAAGCAACGCGCTTGATCTGCTTGCCGCTTGAGGCGCACCATGAAAAACGCTGCTTGTCCCGAGCGTTACCCGTGTGCGCACCTGGAGGCGAAGATGCCGGAAATCAATCAGCAACGCGTCGTCGAAATTCTCAACCAGATTCTCGAGTCAGAACTCGCTGGCGTGGTCCGTTACACCCACTACTCATTCCTCGTTTTCGGCTTCGGCCGCATCCCGATTGTTGCGTGGCTGCGTGAACAAGCCGACGAGTCATTGCTTCACGCGCAGCAGGCCGGCGAGTGGATCACGACGCTCGGCGCGTATCCATCGCTTGAAATAGGGCCGTTGCTGGATTCCCATACCTTCGACATAGGCTCGATCCTGCGCGAATCGCTCGAAAGCGAAAAGCTCGCGCTCGAGCATTACAGGACGCTGCTGCGCGAGGTCGAAGGCCGCTCCATAGCGCTCGAGGAATACGCGCGGCAGATGATCCACGTGGAGGAGCTGCACGCGGGCGAAGTCGACAAGATGCTTCGACGTCCCGGCGCGGTTTCCACGCTGCCCGATCCGGGTCCGGCGAAGGATCTGCTTTAGGGCGTTCATCGATCCGCTCAACGCAGCGGCCTGAAAAATGTCCGCAGTTCTTCGGCAAGCTCATGCGGCGTTTCCATTGCGGCGAAATGGCCGCCTCGCGGCATGGTGGTCCACCGCTGCACGTTGTAGACACGCTCGATCCACGAGCGCGGCGGCAACGGCAATTCGCGCGGATAGGCTGCAATGCCCGTTGGTGGCAGCACGCGTTGCCCGCTCGTGAAATGCACGGGCCGCCGCCGGCTTTCCAGATACATGCGAAACGAAGAACCGATCGTGCCGGTGAACCAGTAGATCGAAATATTGGTGAGCAGTGCATCGAGCGGAATCGCTTTTTCGAGGTCGCCGCCGTTGTCGCTCCAGCTGTAGAACTTTTCGGCGATCCACGCCGCCAACCCGGCCGGCGAATCGTTCAGGCCGAACGCAAGCGTCTGCGGTTTGGTGCCCTGAACATGTGCGTAACCGCCTTCGGCGTCGGCCCATGCTTTGGCTGTATCGAGAAATTGCGTCTCTTCCGGCGAGGGCGGAGCTTCGCCGCCGTCGAGCGGCGGCCGGTACGACCCCGGGATGTAATTCAAATGAAGCCCCGCGACGTTTTCCGGATTCTGAAACGCCAGCCATGTGGAGACAGCCGCGCCCCAGTCGCCGCCCTGCACGCCGTATCTTCCATAGCCGAGACCTTCCATGAGCGCCGCCCACACACGCGCGACTTCGGACGGTCCCGTGCCGGGCGTTGACGGTGCGGACGAAAACCCGTATCCGGGCAGCGACGGCACCACGACGTCGAACGCGTCGCGCGGATCGCCGCCGTGGCTGGCGGGATCGGCGAGCAAGGGAATGATCGCCTCCATTTCGATAAACGATCCCGGCCAGCCATGCGTCAGGATTAGTGGCAGGGGCGCCGGCCCCTTTCCACGCGCGTGCACGAAGTGGATGGTTCGATCGTCTATCCTGGTGGTGAATTGCGGCAGCGCGTTGAGCCGCGATTCCTGCGTGCGCCAGTCGAAGCCGTTCTGCCAGTAATCGACAAGACGTTTCAGGAACGCCTCGTCCGTGCCCTCGCGCCATCCCAGATCCGCGACACACTGCGGCCAGCGTACACGGGACAACCGTTCGTGAAGGTCGTGCAGGGCGGTATCGGGGATCGCTATCTGGAAGGGCGTGACGTTCATGAATGGCACCGTTGGAGGTTTTTATTGTCAACGATCCTACTGCAGTTCCGGCAACGCCGTTCCGGGCATGCACGCCTGTACACTTTCGGTGCGCCATTTCCCGGGAGGATGCGATGCTGAAGACTTATACAGGCAGTTGCCATTGCGGCGCGGTTCGATTCGAAGCCGACATCGACCTGAGCCTCGGCACCAACAAATGCAACTGTTCGATCTGCACCAAGACGCGCAACTGGAACGCGATCATCAAACCTGACGCCTTTCGCCTGCTTTCCGGCGAGCGGGACACGACCGATTATCAGTTCGGTCACAAGGTCGGTCATCACCTGTTTTGCCGCCACTGCGGCGTGCGTTCATTCGCCCGTGGATATGTCGAGGAGATCGGCGGCCATTACGTGTCGGTGCAGTTGGCTTCACTCGATAACGCCGAGCCCACCGAGCTCATAGAGGCGCCGGTGCGTGTCGCCGACGGCCGTCACGACAACTGGGGCGAGCCGCCCGCCGAATCGCGGCATCTCTGAGCGTGGGCACGCTCGTGCTATGGTAAGCGGCTCGATTTCCTGTTGATCGAAGAAATCGTGTACATCATTTCACCCACGAAATAATCCGGACGTTTTATGAAAAAAGTATCGCTTTTGCTTTCGATGGTTCTGCTCGCTTCATCGGCTTATGCCGCCGCCGCAACTGAAACGCTGCCTTCCGGCGTTACCGTGACCGAACTGAAGGCCGGCACGGGCGCGCAGCCGACCGCTTCATCCACCCCAAATTCTTTAACGCTCAGACGAACGCGCTGCTCATGTGCAGCGTGCCGTTGACACCGGCCGGGAAGAACCCGCCCTGCGTCACTGCACCCTTGTTCAGGTACACGATATTC
>NZ_JBSIPA010000187.1:0-11765 GCF_053574605.1 Caballeronia sp. M23-90
TCTTGCCGCCGCAGCGGCAAACATCGGCGCACACAAGCAGAGGCGGCTGGTTCTCGCGGCGCAGCATTATCTGATGACCTGGCGCGGCGCGTTGCCCGCGTGCCGATTTGACGTGATCGCGTTCGACGCGGGCCGTATCGTCTGGCTGCGCGATGCTTTTCGTGCGGATAACTAGCGCAAGCCGTGTGTATCTTGAGTATGGGGGACAACGAGTGCGGTAAACTGCGCGGAGCCCGAAGTGCCAGGACGCCGGGCTCGCAAACCTCCGACGTAACCCATCACTGAATCACCGCGCCTGGTCGCGGCCGTTAACCGAGAGTCGATGTCCGTCGAACGAATCCAGCAGCATTTCCGCGAAAGCGCGGCCGTCCAACGCGAAGCAACTGATGCGCTTGCGTTTCCCATTGCCGCCGCCATCGACGTGTTGTTCGGCGCGCTTGCCAACGGTTCGCGCATTCTCGCGTGCGGCAACGGCGGATCGGCAGCCAATGCACAGCGGCTCGTCGCCACGCTCGTTGGACAGTTCGAGCGTGAGCGTCCTGGCTTGCCTGCCATTTCGCTCGATGCAAATGCGCTGATGCTCACGGCCATCGGGAACAGTTCTGCATTCGAAGAGATCTACTCGAAGCAGGTCCGGGCGCTCGGCCAGGCAGGCGACGTGCTCGTCGTCATTTCCGCGTCGGGCAACTCGGTCAACTTGCTGGCCGCGATCCAGGAAGCACATGAGCGCGAGATGTTCGTCATTGCGCTCACGGGCAGCGGCGGCGGGGTGATCAGTGAAGTGCTCGCCGACACCGATATCCAAATCTGCGTGCCGTCCGAGCGGGCGGCACGAATCCAGGAAGTCCATCTGTTAACCATTCATTGCCTGTGCGATGGCATCGACGCGATGCTGCTCGGCGAAGAATGATCTCAAGGGGAACGAGTTGATGAACACGACACGCGTCAAATCGACGCTTGCCAAGGCCACGTTGCTGGCTGGACTGTTATCGGGCGTCGCGCTGAGCATGCAGGGCTGCGCGCTTCTGGCAATTGGCGCAATGGGTGGCGCCGTGGGCGGCGGCACGCTGGTCGCCACCGACCGGCGTACGCTCGGCGCGCAAACCGAGGATCGGGAGATCCAGGTGAAGGCGAAGAGCCGCATTGGTGAGAGTCTGCCCGATCAGGCACACGTCAGCGTGACTGTGTTCAACCGGCGCGTGCTGCTTACCGGTGAAGTGCCGACCGACCAGGCGAAGCAGAAGGCCGAAGAGGTCGTGCGCGGCATCAACAATGTGAACAGCATCGTGAACGAGCTTGCCATTCAGGGCGCGAGTTCGTTGTCATCGCGTACTAACGACGCTTATCTGGAAAGTCGCGTGAAGGGCGCGTTGGTCGGCGAGAAGGATCTGCGCGCGAATTTCTACAAGGTCGTGTGCGAGCGCGGCACGGTGTACCTGATGGGTCTCGTCACGCGTGACGAAGGCGCGGCTGGCGCGAGTGTCGCCGCGCAAACGCCTGGCGTGGAGCAGGTTGTGAAGGTGTTCCAGTACATCAAGCCTGAGGATGCGCAGGCATTGTCGGCGGCGGCTGCATCGGGCGCGAGTGCGCCGGCGGTGACGCCTATCGACGATAACCCGACGGTCGGCGCCGTGCCGGATTCATCGGTGAGCTCGAAGCCGCTCGACGGAACATCACCCGCGCCGGTCAAGAACTCGGATGTGCATCCGGGCAGTCCGGCGCCGGCGGCAAAATGAAGCGGTGGTTTTTGAGTGGCGTAGTCGTTGCGGTGGGTTTGGTTGCGGCGGGGCAAGGCGCGGTCGCAGTTGACGCGCCGGCGGCCGCTGTTTCCCCCGCCGATGCCATGAACATTGCGCGCAAGAACGCCTGCATGGGATGTCATGCAGTGGACCGCAAGCTCGTGGGGCCATCGTTTCAGCAGATCGCCGAGAAGTACAAGGGCGACGCGAAAGCGCCGGCGCGGCTCGAGGCAAAGGTGAGGGATGGCGGCAGCGGCGTGTGGGGCATGTTGCCAATGCCCTCGCATCGGTCAATGGATTCGGGCGATATCAGGACGGTCGTTGCGTGGATTCTGGCTGGATCGCCATCGAAGTGATGGGGTGGTTCGCACGCACCTGACGCTTGTCAGGCAGTCATTAGGCTGTGCTAGAATCGATTTCAAGATGGGGGGGTAGCTCAGCTGGGAGAGCGTCGCGTTCGCAATGCGAAGGTCGGGAGTTCGATCCTCCTCCTCTCCACCACGCTTCAACGACAAAACCGGCTTCGGCCGGTTTTGTCGTTTCCGGGCCGAGAGTTATCGCACGTTTTCAGGCTGCAACTTCTGTCTGCGACGCTTCTTGACACAACGCAGCGAATCTTTGCTTGACGTCGAGCTTTCGCGCAGTGTTATGTTTCTATCCATGGGGAAACAGGCTTAGGAGCGGAAATGGCAGCAGCAAGCGGACGGATTATCGTGCAGGTGACGACGGGGCAGAAACGCGCTATCGCGCGCACTGCAAGACGGCTCGGATTGAACGTGGGAGAACTCATGCGTCAGGCAGCACAAGGCTTTGCACCGTCAGAAGACGAACGCGATCTGCTCGCCTTGATTGAGCGTGCAAATGTGTCTGCGAGGCAAGCGAGCGAATCACTCGTTGATACGTTGTCGTTCATCCAGGAGTCGAACAAGCGTATCGCTGCAATGACGGCGGAGAACGCGTAATGGGCGTGACTGACAAGTTGTGGGACGCGCTCACGACCGTCATCAAGATAAGCGACAACATGGTGTCGTTGAACAGCAGCGTCAAGGCGCAACAGGCGAAGGTCGAAGGGCTTACAGAGCGCGTGATCCGCCTTGAAACGACATTGGAGCTCCTGTTGCGCACCGGCGGCAATACCAGGAAACTGCCGCGCTGATTGGCGAGCCTCTGGATTGCTCCGCTCGCTCCGCTTGACCCGGGTTCTCCAGTGCCCAAAAAAAACCGCTCAGTGCCAAAGGCAGTGAGCGGGAAGATCGGAGAGTTACAACGACATCATGCGCTTTCATGGAGTACGCATGGGATGAAGTATGGCGCGGCGGTCATCGTTGAAAAATACGATAACTCCTAAAACGTCCGTTATGTTATTCGTTAGTCCGTTTTAAATCGCTGATTGAAATGAAGCTCCCTTCAAGCGGCCGCGCCTTTCTTGCGATTCACAATCGCGGTTTCGGACAAATCGATTTCGCGCATCAGCTTGTTCAGGGTTTCGTCGTTGATAGCCTGGCGCGTGCGCAGTTTCAGAAGCTCCGATCGCTCCGCCCGCAGCGCGGCCATCTTCAGCTTGGTTTCGACCATCTCACTTTGTCGTGCGGAACGACGAGACTCTTCTTCATCGCCGAGTCCTTCAAGTCGCCGTCTGTACAAACTCATCACGCGTGCCGTGGAGTCCGCACAATGCGCCGCGCCGGTTTCATCCATCTGGCCGGTGAGTTTTTCCTGAGCTGCATCGATTGCACGAATCGCTGCCTGAGCAGCGTGACGGCGTGCGATGCGTTCTTCAGCCGCGTGTGGATCGCCGCGACGCTTCAATCCGCTCAGCAACAGCGGCAATCCAATCACGCCGATTAGCAGCGACATCAGGATCGTCCCCGACGCGATGAAAATGGCCAGATCACGTCCCGGCAACGCGGTGCCGTTCGGTAGAACCTCGGGCAACGACAACACGCCGGCCAGCGTGACCGCGCCGCGCACGCCGCCAATAGTGGTCATGGCCACCGTGCGCACACCCGGCACTGCGTTCGATACGCCATGCTTCGCGGCGCCGCGGCTCGCGACCCAGCGCAGCACCCACACCCACGCAAATCGCAACCCATAAAGCGCGATGACCACCGCGGCCACATAGCCCAGCAGCAAGCCCACTTGGTATAGCCCATCGTGATGCGCCTCGATCAACGCGCGTCCGATGATGTGTGGAAACTGCAGCCCGAGCAGAATGAACACCATGCCGTTGAAGACGAACTCGATCATCGTCCAGGTGCTCGTCATGCGGATGCGCGCCGCCGTCGGGATGATCTCGCGCAGGCTCTGGAAGTTCATCATCATGCCGGCGGACACCGCCGAGAGGATGCCCGAACAACCGAGTTTCTCGGCGATCAGATACGCGGCGAACGGAATCAGCAACGTGAGGACGACGCCGGCGGCTGGGTCATCGTCGTCGGACATCTTTACGATCCGCCGTGGGATCGTGGTCACGAGCCAACTGATCACCGCGCCGATCACGAGGCCGCCGACGGCGATCACCACAAAACTTATCGATGCCGCGCGCAACGAGAACACGCCTGTCAGCGCCGCCGCGATGGCGAACTTCAGCGCGACCAGGCCAGACGCGTCGTTCATCAACGCCTCGCCTTCGAGGATGTGCATGAGGTTCGCCGGAATGCGTCCCTTGCCCGCAATGCCGCTCAACGCGACAGCATCTGTTGGCGATAACACCGCTGCCAGCGCGAACGCGACCGGCAAGGGCATGACGGGAATCATCACGTGCAGGAACCAGCCAAGCGCGCCCACCGTCATGAATACGAGGCCGAGCGCGAGCAGCAGGATCGCGCGGCGTTGCATGAAAAATTCGCGCTTCGGGATCCGCCAGCCGTCGGCGAAGAGCAGCGGCGGGATAAAGAGCATCATGAAGAGCTCGGGATCGAACGTGACGTGCAAGCCGAATCCCGGCCACGCGAGACACGCGCCGATTGCGATCTGAATGAGCGGCAAGGGCAACGTGAACGGCAACTTGCTGGCAAGCGCGCTCGTGATGAAGCCGGACAGCGCGACTGCCAGCATCAGAATGAGTACGGTGAAAACGATATCCATTTTTTTCTTGGTGCGGTAATCGGAGCAATGAGGAGCGAACTTCGTCCCGCCACGCTCTTTTGATAACAAAGGACCAAAGTTTAGCTTGGACGGGCGAGCCAGTCTGAATCGGGGCCGCGCACTGCAATGGTGCGATCCGCACGCCGTCCCGTGAAAGAGGCGTCTCGCCTCGGTGCACACGGTGACGAAAGCTCCGCAAACCACTCATGGCTCGTGAGCACGGAGCTTGCTTTATCCAAAGGGACGGGACGCGCAGATTCCCCGCTTAAAGATAATCGAGGGCAGTGTATGAAACCAGGATTGAGCGTGCGGGCGGCGCAGCAAGCAACGCAATCGATTGCGAAAAACAAAGAGGATGGAGTGCACGATACACAAACGCAGGCGTGCATTCGTCCGGGGAAGGCATGATGGCGATAGCGAATCCGGAGAAGATCAAGCCGATCTCGCCGCGGAATTTTGAACTGAGCGTGACATCGGGGTTCGACCGGTATTCGGTCGACCACGGCAACTGGACGCTATCGAGCGTCTTCCAGCCGGTGTTCAGCCTCTCGCACATGCGGGCGGTCGGATATGAGGGTTTGTTGCGTGCGCACGATGCGCTCGATCGCGCCGTGTCGCCGCTCGATGTGTTTGGTCAGGCCGCGCGCATTGGAGAGGCCATGCAGCTCGACCGCCTGTCGCAGGCGCTGCATCTGGAAAATTTCAACGTGTTGGGCGCTCAGAACGAATGGCTGTTCCTGAATGTCCATCCGGGTTCGTTGACCGAGCCGTATCACATGGCCGCGTTGCTGGCGAATCTAAAGCGCCTGAATATCGAACCGCGTCGTGTGGTGCTCGAGGTGCTGGAGGATCGGGCAGACGACATCGAGAAACTCGCCGAAGCCGTGCAGCATTTTCGTGAGCACGGCTTTCTGATCGCGCTTGATGACTTCGGCGCGGGACATTCGAATATCGAACGGATATGGCAACTGGATCCGGATATCGTGAAGCTCGACCGCGTGATGCTGTCGCATGCTGCGCAGTCGGCTCATACGCTGCACGGGATGAGCCACTCCAAGCACCGGCGCAACATGGAGGCCATCCTGTGCGGCGTGGTTTCGCTGCTGCATGAAGCGGGCAAGCTGGTGTTGATCGAAGGCGTGGAAACCGAGCATGAGGCGCAGCTGGCGCTTGCAAGCGGCGCGGATTTCGTGCAGGGATTTTTCTTCGGACGTCCGAATCCGGGTCTTGCCGATGCGCCTCAGGCGCACACGTTGATGAGCGAGCTGACGGAGCGTTTCCGCCTGCAGACCGAGGCGAAGGAGCGGCGGGTGGCAGCCCGTCTGCAACCGTATGTACGTGCGTTCGAGCGCGCGGCCGAGCGGCTGGCGGCAGGCGAGCCGCTGGAAGAGGTGTGCTGGAATTTCCTCGCCCTCGATAACGCCGCCCGATGTTTTCTGCTCGATGTCAACGGGCGGCAAGCCGGCCGGAACGTCGTCCTTCGGGCTGATCGGGCTGCCCATGAAGCGCGGTTGTTGCCTTTGATCGATGCTCAAGGCGCGAACTGGCTGCGCCGTCCCTACTTCAGGGACGCGCTGGGCGCGCCGGATCGCGTGCACGTGACGAAGCCGTATTTATCGATCAATGAGGCGCTTCCTTGCGTGACGTTGTCGGTGGAGACTCGCATGGGCGGCCAGCGCGTCGTGCTTTGCGGAGACATCGATTGGGAGGCGGAGGAGGAAGAGTAGGAATGGGTCGAGCTGATCCACGTGAATCAGCTCGCGTCTTTTCATTTCGCCACGACGACTGGAATCCCCCTCAGGGCGCCGGCGCCCTTGAGCTCATCCAGTGATGCCTGCACGTAGCGTCCCGTCTCGACCGCAATCCCGAGCTTCGCGCCCAGATCGCGTTCGCGCCGCTTCACCATCGATAAATTCGCCAGCTTCACGTGCCCATATCCGCGAATGCGTTCGTGCAGCAGCGCAAGCGTTTCGACGTCCTTTGTGTTGTCAGGCGTCATCGCCCTGAGCGCGCGTTGAACGGTGATTTCGTAGTCGCCGGGAAGCTGGCGTTCCATCTTGCGTTCCAGCGACCGGCCGAACGGATCGATCACTGTTCCTCGCAAACCACGCACCTTCGACATCACGCCGAGCACCGGCCATAGCCATTGCCCGAACGTCATCTTGCGCGGCGCGCCGCCATTTTTCGCCTTCGATAAAACCGGCGGTGCCATGTTGAACTTCACGGCGAAATCCTGGCCGGCGGTTCCTTCGAACTGTGCTTCCAAAGCCGCGCGGAAAGCGGGATCGGTGTGAAGCCGCGCGACTTCGTATTCGTCTTTCACAGCAAGCAGCCGATAAAAGGTCGTGGCGACCGCCCGCGTCACGGCATCGTTGCCGGATGAAGCGGCAACTGAAACCAACGAGCGGTATCGCGTCACATATTGCGAACCGCCATATGCCAGCAATCGCGCCTCGCGATCGGCAATCAACGTTTCGAGCGGCATCGCGTTCATTTCGATTCGCGGCGCGGCGGAGGTCTTGCGCAGCGCTTCAAGTGCGCCGATATCCGCAGCCGCCAATCGCCCGATGGCAAATGCGAGCTTGTTCATAGGTACAGCGACGTTGTTCAACTCGATGGCGCGCATCAACGCCGCGTGCGACACGGGCACGAGTCCGAGTTGCCACGCGTAACCCAGCATCAGGATGTTCGCGCCGATCGTGTCGCCGAGAAAGCGCGTTGCCAGCGCCTGGGCGTCACACGTGTTCATGCGCTCCACGCCCGCTGCATGCTGCATCTTTTCGAGCAGCGATCCGGCGTGAAGATTCGCGTCCGGGTTCTGCACGAACGTCGCGTTCGGAATGGCGTGCGTGTTCACGACAATGCGCGTGCGGCCATGCCGGACGGTTTGCAATGCGTCGGCGCTCGCGCCCACGACCATGTCGCACGCGAGCAGCACGTCAGCCTGCTGGGTATCGATGCGAACCTGGTTAAGCAAGGCATCGGTCGCGGCGAAACGTACGAATGACAGCACCGCGCCGCCCTTTTGCGCGAAGCCCATGAAGTCGAGCACCGACGCGCTCTTGCCTTCAAGATGCGCCGCCATGCTGATGAGCGCGCCGACCGTGACCACACCCGTGCCGCCGACCCCGGTGATCAGGATGTCGTACGGCGCGTTATCGAGTTTGAGCGCGGGTTCCTGCAACCCCTCCACGCCTGCCGCGAGCGCCTCGGGATCGAATCCGTTGCCGGCCGCCTTCTTGAGTTTCGCGCCTTCCAGCGTCACGAAGCTCGGGCAAAAGCCGTTCACGCACGAGTAGTCCTTGTTGCACGACGACTGGTCGATGCGGCGCTTGCGTCCGAGTTCGGTTTCCACCGGTTCGACCGATAAACAATTGCTCTGCACGCCGCAATCGCCGCAACCCTCGCACACGGCTTCGTTGATGAACAGGCGTTTGTCCGGGTCGGGGAATTCGCCTTTTTTCCTTCTGCGGCGTTTTTCCGCTGCGCACGTTTGATCGTAGATGAGGACCGTCACGCCTTTGATGTCACGCAAACGCCGTTGAACGTCGTCGAGTTCGCTTCTATGATGGAACGTCGTGCCCTTCGGAAACTGGTCGTGATGCCCGTCGTATTTTTCGGGTTCGTCGCTGACCACGACCAGCGTTGCGATGCCTTCCGCTTCGACCTGCCGCGCGATTTGCGGCACGGAAATGCTGCCATCGACAGGCTGGCCGCCGGTCATTGCGACGGCGTCGTTGTATAGGATCTTGTACGTGATGTTCGTCTTCGCCGCGGCCGCCTGGCGAATCGCCAGGATGCCCGAATGAAAGTACGTGCCGTCGCCGAGATTCTGGAAGACGTGCGGCGTTTTTGTGAACATGGAATGCGACGCCCAATCCACACCTTCGCCGCCCATCTGGATCAGGCCGGTCGTGTCGCGTTCCATCCAAGAAGCCATGAAATGGCAACCGATTCCGGCTTGGGCAATCGATCCATCGGGCACCTTGGTGGATGTATTGTGCGGACAGCCCGAGCAAAAATACGGCGTGCGTTTGACGGCATCGGCGGCATTCGACAGGATTTGCGGCGCAACGAGATCGACAACTTTGTCGCGCCGATCAAGCGCGGGTTTGTGCCGCGCGAGCCAGTCGGCGAAGACAGGCAACACGCGCGACGGACGCAGTTCGCCAAGCGCGCTCAACAGCATTGCGCCGTCCTGCGCGTTCTTGCCGATCACAACCGGCCGCGCACCTTGTGTCCGGTTATACAAATGGTCTTTGATCTGCTGCTCGATCACCGGGCCTTTTTCTTCGATGACCAGCACTTCGGACAGGCCTTCCACGAACGTATCGAGCCGCGTGGTTTCTAGCGGAAACGACAAGCCCACTTTATAGATGCGCACGCCAGCGGCGTCGAGATCATCGACGGTCAGATCCAGACGGCGCAACGTTTCCATCAAGTCCAGATGCGCCTTGCCGCACGTCACAATGCCGACGTTCGCATGACGGCTTGGGGCGATCCATTTATCGATGGAATTGGTCTTGGAGAAATAGCGCACCGCTTCCAGCTTAGCGGCCAGCCGCGCTTCGATTGTCAGGCTCGGCAGGTCGGGCCAGCGATTATGCAAACCGCCTTCAGGCGCGACGAAACCTTCCGGCGCCGGCCAAACGGTCTGCAACGCATCGAGGTCGACGGTCGATCCTGACTCCACTGTTTCCGAAATCGCCTTGTATCCCACCCATGCGCCCGAAAAGCGTGACAACGCCCATCCATAAAGACCGAACTCGAGCATATCGGCGATATTCGATGGATTCACCACCGGCATATGCCACGCAATCATCGCCTGGTCGGACTGATGCGGCATGGATGACGACACGCAGCCGTGGTCATCGCCCGCCACGACGAGCACGCCGCCATGGGGCGAGGAACCGTAGGCGTTGCCGTGCTTGAGCGCATCGCCGGCACGGTCCACGCCCGGGCCTTTGCCGTACCACATGGCGAACACGCCATCGACCGTGCGTTCAGGATCGGATTCCACGCGCTGCGTGCCGAGAACCGCGGTGCCCCCAAGTTCTTCGTTGATTGCGGGAAGGAAGCGCACGTCGTGCGACGCCAGCAGCTTCTTCGCCTTCCACAATTGTTGATCCACCATGCCAAGCGGCGATCCACGATACCCGCTCACGAAACCCGCGGTGTTCATGCCCGCAGATCGGTCCAGTTGCCGTTGCATCAGGACGAGGCGAACCAGCGCCTGCGTGCCCGTCAGGAAGATCCGGCCATGAGTTGCGTTGAGGTTATCGGTGAGCTGATAGGCGGCGAGCGGCGGATGGTCTGCAAATGGGACACGCGCGTTCATGAAGTCTCCGGCGTTTATCGTTGGTATTGAGGGATGTCGTCATTCTTCCTCGCCATAAGCGGAGATTTTTTGCGTTTCTCGCGCTCATATGAGCTGCAGCGCAATGAAACCCATCTTATCGATCGCCGTTGAGTAGAAAAAGCCGGCCGAATGGCTAACGTGTGGTTAACCCGCACCGCGAAGTGCCCAGGAGCGGGTAATCTCAATGCTCCTGCTGCGACGAAGATATGCAGCCTCACAACGAGGAAGATCCGCCCATGAAGCTCTACTACTGGCCAAAGACTCGCGCGTTTCGCGCGCTGTGGATGCTCGAGGAACTGGGTGTGCCGTACGAGTTCGCATACGTGAACATCCGCGCCGGCGAACAAAACGAAGCGGCGTTCTGTGCGGTAAATCCCATGTCGAAGCTGCCCGCGCTCGATGACGACGGCGTCTGCGTTGCAGAGTCGGGCGCGGTGCTCCTGTATCTCGCCGATAAACACCCGCAGGCCGGCCTCGGCGTTCCACTCGACGATCCTCTACGCGGCCGCTTCCTCCAGTGGATGTTCTTCACGGGCGCGTGCCTTGAACCGGCAATGGCTGAAAAGATGATCGGCGCGCCCGGAAACAGCGTGAGTTTCGGCTGGGGTGATCTGGGTCGCGTGGAGAAGGCGATCGAATCGGCGCTCGCGCACGGGCCGTGGTTGCTAGGCGAGCGTTTTACAGCCGCCGATATCCTCGTTTCAAGCACGCTGCAGATTGCGTATATGGCGAAGCTGATCGAACCGGGCGGCGCGCTGTCCGAGTACGTCGCGCGTGCAACGTCACGCGAGGCGCATGAGCGCGCGGTATCGATTGATAAAGCCGAGGCGCAGAAGGCTTCGTCCGCTGCCAAAAATTAAGGAAACGTCTTTGGTTTGGGAATGCCTGCGCCGGCTTCAATGTCGGCGACGGCCTGTACATGCGCGGCATCGACGGCATCGGTCGGGCTCGACAAACCGTTGTCTCCGCCTATGGTTTTCCACGGTTGCACGGCTTTGTCGAGATGACGGATTTCGTATTCAGCGTCCCACCGCGTTCCCTCCAATTCAATAGGACGAACGTGGATTGAATAGACGCCGTAAAGAAAGAGTTGTTCGGACATGCTGAGTCTCCCGTCCAAGCTGAGTTAAACGGAAACGGCGGCGCGAGAAATCCAGTGCCGCCGTACATTTCAGAGTTCGATTTCGCCGAGAATCCGGTGCGCGAGCGCGCGGGCTTCGTCCAGCGCTTCTTCTTCGGAGAGGGATGTGGCGGCGACATCGTAGAGTTTCGGTTCGTCGCTATCCTCGCCGTCGTCCCGGACCAGCGAGACGACGCCCTGGAACTGGCCGTCGTCGGTCGGACGAACGCCGATAGTCGCGGTGTAGATGCCCTTCGTGTAGATCGTGTCTTCCATGATGCGCTCCGCCAAAGTTTGAAAACGATGCTAGCACGCGTATTTATCGCGCGTATGACCGTCTTTTTCGTAAGCGGTGAGCGCACGTTTCAGGCCAGCAGATCCTCGACTTCTTCGAGCGACGGAGAATGCGCGCCCGACATGCGGCAAGCCGCAGCGCCGGCCGCCAACGCAAACCGCAGAA
>NZ_JBSIPA010000188.1:0-11696 GCF_053574605.1 Caballeronia sp. M23-90
TCCTGCCATACATCGCCTGCCGACGCGCGTTCGATCAGGCGCACCGGCAGGCGATGTATGGCAGGGTCAGACGTGACGTTGCCCGTGAGCATCGATACCAGCAGCGCCACGCTCGTTCGCCCGAGTTCGGCGGCCGACTGGCGCACCGTGGTGATGGCGGGCATGAGGAGGTTGGCGAACTCCATGTCGTCGAATCCGACTATCGACATGTAGTCCGGCACGCTCAGCGCGCGTTCGCGCAGCGCATCGAGCACGCCGACCGCAATGTAGTCGCTGGTCGCGAACAGCGCGGTCGGTGGCTTTGCGCTCGTGACGAGTTTCGTGCCGATTTCGCGTCCGAAGGCGCGATCGTAAGAGCCGAAGTGGACGAGCTTCGGATCGAAGCGGACCTGTGCATCGGCGAGTGCGCGCTTGTAACCCGCGAGCCGTTCCTGCACCGTGAAGAGCGCTTCGGGACCGGTCACGTGCGCGATCCGCTTGTGGCCGGCGTCGAGCAGATGGCGGGTGGCCTGATAACCGCCTTCGATGTTATCGACGAAAACACGCGGCACGTCCGCGCCCGGCACGTCCTCGTCCACCAGCACGATGTTCGCGCGCTCGCCCATGAGCTTTCGCAATGACCCATCGTCCGGTCGGTTCGTCGCGAAGATCAGGCCGTCGAGATGACGCGTGTCGAGCCAGCTCAAATAAAGCGCCTCGCGTTCGAGCTTGTTGCGCGTGATGCAGAGCGCGAGGCCATAACCGCTGGCTGAGGCGGCTTCCTCGACGGCGTCGGCGAGTTCGGCGAAGAATGGATTTGCGACTTCCGGCATGGCGAGGCCGATGGTCTCGCTGCTTCCAAGGCTGAGCCGCCGGGCGAGACTGTTCTGGCGATAGTTGAGCGCGAGCACGGCGTCATCGACGCGTTTGGCCGTGTCAGGCGGCAGCACGAGGCTGCCGTTCAGGTAGCGCGAGACGGTCGCTTTCGACACATCCGCCAGTTCGGCAACATCGCGAATGGTAGAGACTTTTGCCACTTGGGGTTTCCACGCAGGTTGGGCGCCGGGTTCGGGCGTAGTGTAACGCGGGGATTTGCATGAGCGTTCGCTGGTTGATAATGGCCGGGCACTTCGGCGGTGCGAGCGTGCATCGCGCGGGTGCGGTGTGCACGCCGGCATCGCTTGTCAGCGACGTTCGGGCCTTATAGAATCATTGGCATAAAATTCGCTTAGAAACATTGCAGAGTAGAAGCGGCTAGTGTCTGGTGTATTCGCAGTAACCAGCATGGGGCATTGCTCTTGGGGCGCATCGCGCGCCCGCGTCGACCAGCGTCGGCGTTTGAACGGGATCGTCCGATCTCGCTCAACAAGGAGCGTGCGTGTAGTTGCCCCACCATCTCCCTTGTTGTGCGCATCGGCAATCCGGAACACGTTCAGGCGTCGTAGCTGGCTCCCCACGTTCACTCGCGGAGTCAAAAAACATGCGTGTTCTACGTCGCTTCTTTCATCTTTCAGTGCTTGTTTTAAGCATTATTCTTGTTTCCCCTGTTTACGCCGCCGATTCCGTCACCGTGCTCACAAGCTGGTACGCGCAAGCCGAGCACGGCGGTTTTTATCAGGCGCTGGCTACCGGGCTTTACAGACAAGCCGGCCTCGATGTCACCATCAAGATGGGCGGTCCGCAAGTGAACGGCATGCAATTGCTCGTTGGCGGACAGGCGGATTTCATCCTTGGCTATGACTTCCAGGTCCTGTCCAGCGTGGAGGCGGGGATTCCAGTCACGACCGTGGCGGCATCGTTTCAATTCGATCCGCAGGGCATGCTGGTTCACGACGATGTGAAGAACCTCGCCGATCTCAAGGGCAAGACGATCCTGGTCGCCGGTGCGGGCAGGACAAGCTGGTGGCCGTGGCTCAAGTCCAGATACGGATATACCGACAGCCAGACGCGCCCTTACACGTTCAACCTGCAACCGTTCTTTGTTGATCCGAATGTCGCGATGCAGGCGTATCCGTCATCGGAAACATTCCAGGCGGATCAGGCGCACGTGAAGACCCACTTCTTCCTCTTTGCCGACGACGGTTATCCGCCCTACAACACGACCATCGTCGGCTTGCGCAAGACGCTCGCCGACCGGCCCGACGTGACTGCGCGTTTCGTGAAGGCGTCGATGGAAGGCTGGAAAAGTTACCTCGCCAATCCGGCTCCGGGCAACGCGCTGATCAAGAAGGACAACCCCGAGATGACCGATGCGCAGCTCGCGTTCGGCGTGGCGCAACTGAAGAAACTCAAGCTCGTGACAGGGGGCGACGCAGGCACGCTCGGCATAGGCGCGATGACCGATGCCCGCTGGAAGAAGACCTACGACTACATGGTCGGCGCGAAGCTTCTCAAGGCCAGTACCGACTACAAGAGCGCCTACACGCTGCAGTACATCCAGACCGCCAAGGTCATGCCGTAAGCGGCGCTGATAAAAGGGAATCGAATCATGCTGGTTACACGTCAAAAAGTCCTGCGCCGCTTCTGGTACGCAATCATGCCCGTGTCGGATCTCGACGATGGCCCCAAGCCGTTCACGCTGCTGGGCGTCAGCATCGTGCTGTGGAAGGGCGCGGGCGGCAAACCTCACGCGTTGCGCGACCGCTGCTGTCATAGAACCGCCAAGCTCTCGAAAGGCTTTGTAGACGGCGATGGCAACATCGCGTGCGGTTATCACGGATGGACCTACGACTGCACGGGGCAATGCGTGAAGATCCCGCAGAACGCGGGCGGCGAGATTCCGTCGCGGGCGATCGTGGAGTCGTTCAGGTGCGAGGAGCGTTACGGTTACGCGTGGGTCGCGCTCGAAGAGCCGCTGCAACCCATTCCCGAGTTTCCGGAGGAGTTCACGCCGGGCTACAGACGCATCATGCAATTCTACGAGCAGTGGAACACGAGCCCGCTGCGCATGATGGAAAACTCATTCGACAATTCGCATTTCAGCTTCGTGCATAAATCGAACTTCGGTCTTTTCAATAGTCCGCAACCGTCGAAGTATGAATTTCGCCCCAGTGAATGGGGCTTCGAAGCGGAAACGCATGTGCCCATTCGCAATCCGCAGGCGAGTTTCCGCATCACGGGCACGACCGACGACGTCACCGAACGCCACCTCGTGAACCGGTGGTTCATGCCGTTTTCGCGGCGCTTCGGCTGCATGTATCCGGCAAGCGGCGTGCATCACATCATCTACAACTGCGCTACGCCTATCGACGATAAAACCATGATGCTCGTGCAATGGCTCTACCGCAACGACAGCGAGGAGGCGTGCTCGACACAGGAGCTGATCGACTGGGATCGTCCCATCACCGACGAAGACCGCGAGATTCTCGAGGCAACCGACTATGACGCGTGTATCGACATTCGTCGTCAACAGGAGTGCCACATGGCGTCGGATCAACCTGGTCTGCTGATGCGCCGGATGTTGCTGAAACTGCTCGAAGAGCACGGCGAGCGCGAAGTCTTTCGCATTGCAACGGAGGAGTGAAGCATGAACGCCAATCCCCCTGATGCCGCGGCTGCGCTTTCGGTGCAGCGCGTCGACAAGATCTATGCAAACGGCACGGTTGCGCTGGAAGATGTGCGGCTGACGATTCCTCAAGGCGATTTCGTCTCGCTGCTCGGGCCGTCGGGCTGCGGCAAAAGCACGTTGCTGAAGATGTTCGCGGGTATCGAGACGCCGACGCACGGACACATGCGCTGGTGGGGCCAGCCTTTCGATACGGTCGGCTCAGCCGGTCGCCGCATGTCGATGGTCTTCCAGGAAGCGACATTGATGCCGTGGGCGAGCATTGCGGATAACGTGCGTTTGCCGCTGGATCTTGCGGGCGTTCCAAGGCGTGACGCCGATGCGCGTGTTGCCGACGCACTCGCGAACGTCGGCCTGGAAAATTTCGGCAAGGTGCGGCCGCGCGAGTTGTCGGGCGGCATGCAGATGCGTGCTTCGCTCGCGCGTGCGCTTGTGACCGAACCCGATTTGCTGCTCCTCGATGAACCCTTCGGCGCGCTCGATGAATTCACGCGCAACAAGCTCGACAGCGATCTGCGTACGTTGTGGAAAAAGCGCGGCATGACGGTCGTGTTCGTCACGCACAGCATTTACGAGTCGGTGTATTTGTCGGAGCGCGTGGTCGTGATGCAGGCGCGGCCGGGGAGGGTGATTGCGGAGGTGGCGATCGACGGGGCCGCGGAGCGCGACGATGCGTATCGCGTGTCCGCGCCTTTCATGCAGCATTGCAAGACGCTCTCCGATCTCATCAGCGACGCACATCGCACTTCTCTAGGAGCGCACTGATGACCAGCCCGACACTTACGTCCCGCACGTCCGCCATGAAACGGTTATCGAAGGTCGAGAGGCGACCGCTCTTGCATCGTCCCGGGGCAATGAAAGCCGCAGCGCCCTGGTTCGTCGGCATTGTGATATTGCTGTTATGGGAAGGCTGGTGCGCGTTGTTCAAAGTGCCGGTTTATCTCGTACCCGCGCCGCACGACATTGCAATCCAGTTGCTGAAAGACGGCCCGATGCTGCTCGCGGCGCTGGCTGCAACGCTCAAGATCACGTTGCTCGCGTTCGCGCTTGCAACCGTGATTGGCGTGACGATTGCGTTGCTGTTCGTGCAGAGTCCATTGATCGAAGCGAGTTTTTTCCCGTACGCGATTCTTTTGCAAGTCACGCCGATCGTCGCGATTGCGCCGCTCATCATCATCTGGGTGAAGGACACCACCTTCGCACTCGTGATCTGCGCTACGCTCGTGGCCCTGTTCCCGATCATCTCGAACACGGCGCTCGGGTTGCGTAGCGTGAACCCGGGGCTGATCAACCTGTTTCGCATCAATCGCGCGACACGTTGGCAGACGCTCGTGCGCCTGCGCATTCCGAGTGCGCTGCCGTATTTCTTCGGTGGCTTGCGCATATCGAGCGGGTTGTCGCTGATCGGCGCGGTGGTGGCCGAGTTCGTGGCCGGCACGGGCGGCAGCGGCGCGGGGCTTGCTTATCAGATCCTGCAAGCGGGTTTTCAGTTGAACATTCCGCGGCTCTTTGCTGCGTTGTTCCTGATTACGGTAACAGGCGTGGTGCTGTTTGGCATCACCGCATGGGTGTCGCGCATCGGTTTGCGCGGCTGGCACGAAAGCGAACTGTGAGCGCGATGACATGAGTATCCTGATTCGAAATGCAGCGGCCATCATGACAGGTGGCGCAGGCAGCCCCGACGATCCGTCGCGTGCGGCAGGCCCCGATATCCGCATTGAAGGCGAGACTATCCAGGCGATCGGCGCGCTCGTGCCGCATGCCGGTGAGACGGTGATCGATGCTACCGATTGCGTGGTTTATCCGGCATGGGTCAACACCCATCATCATCTGTTTCAGTCCTTGCTCAAGGGCGATACGGCCGGGCTCAACGCATCGTTGACCCCGTGGCTTGCAGCAACGCCGTATCGCTTCCGTGCATCGTTCGACGAAAAACGGTTCCGTCTCGCGGCGCGCATCGGGATGATCGAGTTGATGCGCTCGGGCTGCACGACGGTCGCCGATCACAACTACGTGTATTACCCGGGCATGCCGTTCGACAGTTCCGCCATTCTCTTCGATGAAGCCGAAAATCTCGGCTTGCGTTTCGTGCTGCTGCGCGGCGGCGCGACAAAAACCCGGCAACTGGAAGCGGAGTTGCCGAGCGCGTTGCGGCCTGAATCCATCGATTCGTATATTGCGGATATCGAGCGGCTTGCGGCGACTTATCACGATGCATCGCCGCGGGCGATGCGCCGCGTCGTGATGGCGCCGACCACGGTTTTGTATTCCATCTCCCCGGCCGAGATGCGGCAGACCGCGGCGGTTGCCCGGCGGCTCGGGTTGCGTTTGCATAGTCATTTGTCGGAGACCGTGTCGTATCAGGACAGCGCGCATGCCATGCACGCATGTTCGCCGGTTGCGTTTTGCGGCGAGCACGACTGGCTTGGCAGCGATGTCTGGTACGCACATCTCGTGAAGCTCGATGCCGACGAAATCGCGATGCTCGCGCAAACGCGCACGGGCGTGGCGCATTGTCCGCAATCGAATGGACGTCTGGGCAGCGGCATCGCGCCGATCCGCGAGATGGCGGATGCGGGCGTGCCGGTGTCCATCGGCGTGGACGGTGCGGCATCGAATGAAGCCGCCGATATGATTTCAGAGGTCCACATGGCCTGGCTCGCGCAACGGGCGCGGCGCGGGATGGCGGCGCAGGCGGTTTATCGGGGTGGGAGTTTTGAGGGTGGCGCCGATGCCGCGACGGTGGATGAAGTGGTGCACTGGGGCACGGCGGGTGGAGCGAACGTGCTGGGTTTGCCGGAGGTCGGTCGGATTGCAGTGGGATTTTCGGCGGATGTGGCGGTGTATCGGCTGGACGATCCGCGTTACTTCGGCCTGCACGATCCAGCCATAGGGCCGGTTGCATCGGGGGGACGGCCGTCTTTGGCAGCGTTGTTTTCGGCGGGTAAGCAGGTCGTTAGCGATGATGTCATCAAGGGCGTCGACTTGCAGGAATTGCGGCGGGAATCGATGAGCGCGGTCAAGGCGATGTTGGCGGAGGTGGGGTAAAGAGTTCATGAAAAGGGTTTAATGAAAATCCCGGCTAACACTGGCCAGCCCGCCCAGCATATGCGACATATCCACCAGCCGCTGTGCAACAAGGTGCTTCACCTCGCCTTCACATTGCCAGGTGCCATACACCGCAAGCAGCGTCGCGCCCAGCGCCTCGCGCCGCTGCCTTTCCAGCAAACTCGGCCACACGATCACATTCACATTTCCCGTCTCGTCTTCCAGCGTGACGAACATCACACCCTTCGCGGTCCCCGGCCGCTGCCTCACGGTCACCAAACCGCAACCACGCGCGAGCTTGCCATTGCGATAACTGTGCAACGTCGCCGCCGGCATCAATCGATGCGCAAGCAATTCCGCCCGCAGCAATTCAAGCGGATGGCGTCCAAGCGATAAACCGACCGTCTTGTAGTCGCTGATGATATCGTCGGCTTCCGACGGAGCGCCCAGCACAGGCGTTGCGTCTTCCATGCGTGCATCGTTCAGCATGTCTTTGTCGGGTACGGCGGCGACCGATTGCCAAAGCGCTTCCCGCCGGTTCCCCGCCAGCGATGTCAGCGCATTCGCTGCAGCCAGCACCTGCAGATCGTGCCGGTCGAGCTGCGCCCGTTGCGCGAGGTCACCGACGCTCGCGAACTGACGCACCGAACGCGCCGTTTCGATGCGCTCCGCTGAGCCATCGCGCATTCCCTTGAGCAGCGATAAACCCATCCGCACCGCGGTCTTGTTTCCATCGGCATCGCGCTCGAGCACCGCATCCCAGCCGCTGATGGTGACATCGACGGGAAGCACGACAACGCCATGACGCCGCGCATCCTGCACGAGCTGCGAAGGCGAATAAAAACCCATTGGCTGCGAGTTGAGCATGGCGGCAAGAAACGCCGCAGGCTCATGGCACTTCAACCAGCTGCTGACATACACGAGCAATGCAAAACTCGCCGCGTGGCTTTCAGGAAAACCGTATTCACCGAAGCCCTTGATCTGCTCGAATATGCCTTCTGCAAAGGCTCTTTCATAACCGCGCTCGGTCATGCCGTTCACGATCCGGTCGTAGTATTTTCCGAGACCGCCTTTGCGTTTCCAGGCGGCCATCGCGCGGCGCAAGGCATCGGCTTCGCCGGCTGTGAAACCGGCTGCGATCATCGCGATCTGCATCACTTGTTCCTGGAAGATCGGCACGCCGAGGGTTCTTTCGAGCGCGACCTTCAGGGCATCGTTGGGAAAAGTCACCGGCTCAAATCCCTGGCGCCGGCGCAAATAGGGATGCACGGCACCGCCTTGGATCGGACCCGGACGCACGATCGCAACCTCGATCACGAGGTCATAAAATTTTTGCGGCTTGAGCCGCGGCAACATCGACATTTGCGCACGCGATTCGATCTGGAACACGCCGACAGTGTCCGCCCGCGAGATCATCTCGTAAGTCGTTTTATCCTCACGTGGAATGTCCTGCATCTCAAAGTGCTCGCCGCGTTTCTCCGAAATGATATCGAGCGTGCGCCTGATTGCGGACAGCATGCCGAGCGCAAGCACATCGACTTTCAAAAGGCCGAGCGCTTCCAGATCGTCCTTGTCCCACTGAATGACGCTGCGATCGACCATTGCCGCGTTTTCGATGGGAACCAGCCGCGTGAGCTTGTCCCGGCTGATCACAAACCCGCCGGAATGCTGCGACAAATGCCGTGGAAAATTCAGTAATTGCGCCGCAAGCGATGCCCACGACTGAATCAGCGGATTCTCCGGATCAAGTCCGGATTCTATGAAGCGTTGCAGCAAGTCCTGACTGGTATCGAACCATTGATGCGACTTCGCGACGCGATCCACGATCTGCGGATCGACACCCAGTGCCTTGCCCGTCTCTCGCAATGCGCCGCGCGGCCGGTATGTCGATACCGCCGCCGCAATCGCCGTCCGGTCCCGCCCATATTTCCTGTAGATGTACTGGATCACTTCTTCGCGCCGCTGATGCTCGAAGTCGACATCGATATCCGGCGGCTCACCGCGCTCCTTGCTGATGAAGCGCTCGAACAGCATGCTGCTGCTTGCGGGATCCACTTCGGTCACACCGAGGCAATAGCAGACGGCGGAATTCGCGGCCGACCCACGTCCCTGGCACAGAATGTTTTCACTGCGCGCAAAGCGCACGAGGTCGTACACGGTAAGAAAATACGGCTCGTATTCCAGATCCACGATCAGATCGAGTTCGTGTTCTATCTGCGCCTGGACCTCATGCGGCACGCCTGAAGGAAAGCGGCGCTGCGCGCCAATATACGTTTCCTGCCTTAGATAGGAAGCCGATGTATAGCCTTTGGGCACGAGTTCATCGGGGTATTCGTATTTGAGTTCTTGCAGTGAAAAAGTGCAGCGCGAAAGTACGGTGAGCGTTTCCCGCAAGGTTTGCTCAGGGTAAAGATTCGCAAGCCGCAGCCGTGACCGCAGATGCTGCTCGGCGTTCGGCGCGAGCTCGTAACCGCACTCGGACACAGGCTTGCCAATGCGGATCGCCGTCATGGTGTCCTGCAGCGGCTTGCGTGAACGCACGTGCATCACCACGTTGCCAGTTGCGACCACGGGTACTTTATAAAGCGATGCAATGTGTTCGACTGTCCCTCTGTGCATATCGTCGAGTGCGCGCTGATGCAGCGTCAAGCCGACCCACGCGCGTTGAGCAAACGTGGTGTCGAGCCATTCGACCTGGGCGTCGAGCGCGGCTTCTTTCGCGGGGAAATCGGGCACGAGGATCGCGAGGCAATCCGGCATGCCGCGCAGATGGGCGAATTCTTTGTCCGGGCGCGCGAGATCGTTCGGCGTAAGCAGGTATTCGCCCTTTTTCGAGCGCATCCGCGCGATGGTGATCAACTCCGACAAATTGCCGTAACCCTCGCGGTTCTGCGCCAGCAAGACGAGCCCGAACGCCGGCGACCGGTCCGCATTGACGAGCCTGAAATACGAGCCGATCACAAGCGGAAAGTCGAGATTCGTCGCCTCCACATGCGCGCGCACGACGCCCGCAAGCGAGCATTCGTCGGTGATCGCGAGACCGGCGTATCCAAGCTGAGCCGCGCGCGCGACCAGCTCTTCTCCACGCGACGCACCGTGGAGAAATGTGAAATTGGAAAACGCAAATAGCTCCGCATACGCGGGCAGCGTGGAGAAGGTCGTATCCACGGCGCGTCATCCAAAAAGGCCGTGGAGAAACCAGCGTGGGTCGTCGGCCTCCGCGCTGCCCGGCCGCTCACGATAAATCCAGTAGCAGCTTTGATCGTTCGCCTGCGCGACGAAATAATCGCGGCTGGTCAGGTTGTTATCGAACCATCCGGCTTCTATGCGTTCCGCCGGTGACACCGTTTTCAGCGGCGAGCCATAAAACGGCCGATGGTTTTTCATCATCAGCTGCAGCGGTTTTTCGAGCAGCCATGCGGGACGCGGCAAATCCGACGGCATGCCTTCGGGCTTGGCGGGAAGAGAGGTATCGGTGACGGAAATCCAGCGGTTCGCGCATTCCGGCCGATGATCCGACGACGGCGCCGCCCGCAGCACATTCTCGGCGCCAAGCCTTGCAACCAGCAATTCCAGCAGCCGGTTATGGTCCTCGGGCGAGCCGCCGGGTTCGGGGAAAAGCGTCTCGGTGGGCGGTTCGGCCGCCTGAATTTTTGCAGCGCTCAACCGCATGGCAATGACCGCCGCGACGAGTTCCGTGCGCCCGAGCCGCTCCTTGAACAGGCGCACGAGATGCTGTTCGTGCCAGGTCGGTTCGGCAAGCGCGATCTGGATGATCGTCGGGTCGATGGCGCTGCGCCCGCGCTCATGTTCCAGCGTGAGCGTGGCGTGCGTGAGCGCGAGTTGCTGCGTGCTCAGCCAGCCGCACATTTGCACGATCAGCCGGCGCGCGGAAAACAGCATGGCTTCCGCATTTTCGATGCGATCCGGCAACTCGATACGCGCACTGAACGCCGGCGGCACGGCCAGCCACTCGTACAACTCGGGCGCGATGCCGTAAGCGCGATCCAGTGAGTCGAGCAGCGCGACGCCGCAGCGTTTTTTCAGGCCTGCGCGCGGCAGGCGCCGGATGTCGTTCAGCGTCTTGCAGCCGAGCCCCGAAAACCAGTCGGCGAACGCGCGCACTTCCTGTACGGACTGAAACGGCAGCGCGCCGAGCTTGCGTTCGAGCGACGCCATTTTCAGCACGCGCCGCCTGATGTAGGCACGGCCCGCGCTTTTGGCAAGCAGCCAGGCGCCCTGACCCGTCGGCGATGTACTCACGCGCGCACTGAGACCGATTGCATCGACGATATCCCACATCTGCTGGCACAACTTCACGATACCGCCAAACAGCCGCAAGCTCGCCGTCACATCCACAACGATGGTTTCCTCGTCGCACAACGCGACCATGGGCGAGAACTTCATCAACGAAAAAGCGGCCTCGCGCATCACGTCCTGTTCCTTGACCAGGTCGCGCTCGAACATCAGCGTGTCGGGCGCCAACGTGAGCACGCCGCCGCGCTTCATGCCGAGGCACACGCCGGCCTCGCGAGCACCCGGGTCCGCGATCAGGACCTTGTCGTGGTCGAGGACGACGCAGCCGTGTTCAGGCCTACGCGACCAGCGTGGACGGAACACTTCCAGCGACAACCGCGGTAGATGGATGCCGACGTACACGGGCATGGGGGCTCAACAAAATGGGAGAAGGTTGCAGGGTGACGGACAGTCTTTCGGTGCGGATCGGGCCTTTGCGCTTGATGACATCGACAACAATGCCGCTGCCCGCCGGACGCACCGCCAGCCGCAACGTAGCCGGCGACGAATCCGGCGCGCACGCAAGCGGGCGCACCACCATGAACAGTGTTTCGGACGACTGCGCGGCCAGGTGCAGACGCCGCAGCGACTCGGTGCGCATATGTTGCTGCCAGAAAACGAGTGCGCCGCAACTGCCGGCTTTGAGAATTTGCTCGGCTGACCAGAGGGCATCGGCCATTTTTGCCGCACGCAACCGGAGCAGTTTGTCGAGCGGCACGCCCAGGTAGGCGAACGCAAGCGAGTTCGGAATATGGGGCGGCTGCACGAGCGCGATCGGGCGTTTGCTCACGGCGGCGAGCGCCGGGCA
>NZ_JBSIPA010000189.1:0-11688 GCF_053574605.1 Caballeronia sp. M23-90
TGAGCTGCAAACACGGACGCTGTCGGCGCCGACCGTCAAGCAGCACTTGGCCGCCATTCGCCACCTGTTTGACTGGCTCGTCGTTGGCCAGGTCGTGTCGCACAACCCGGCCGCGTCCGTGCGCGGACCGAGTCATACGACCCGCAAGGGCAAGACGCCCGTGCTTGATGCGACTGAAGCGCGGCAGCTGCTCGACAGCATCGATGTCACGACACCCATTGGCCTCAGGGATCGGGCGTTGATTGGGCTGATGGTGTTTTCGTTTGCTCGGGTGGGTGCGGCGCTCGCGATGCGGGTAGACGACGTTTACACACAGAATAAGCGGCTATGGGTGCGCTTGCGCGAGAAAGGCGGCAAGCAGCACGAGATGCCCTGTCATCACACGCTGGAAATCTATCTGGATGCGTACGTCGAAGGCACTGGGATTGGTGCCGAGGGCAAGGGGCCGCTGTTTCGCACCATTCAGCGCGGCACCGGACGCCTTAGCATCACCGCCCTGCCCCAAGCCAATGCGTATGCGATGGTGACGCGTCGAGCGCTCGCGGCGGGTATAGAAACCAAAATTGGCAACCACACGTTTCGTGCGACTGGCATCACTGCCTATCTGAAGAATGGCGGCACGCTCGAGAATGCCGCGACGATGGCCAATCACGCGTCGACGCGCACCACGCAACTTTATGATCGACGCCGTGATGACATCAGTCTCGACGAGGTCGAGCGGATCCGTGTGTAGATACGGATCGGTTGCCTGGGTCATCCTTAACAAAAAGTGCTTAACGCCTCAAACTTTGTCTTGACACTCATTTACTCAACTCTAATAATCAACTCATTTACTCAACTCAAAAGGGTTGCGGATGATAGTCTTGGTGGGTGCTGAAAAAGGTGGTGTTGGAAAATCCACGATTGCAAGCAACCTTGCCGTTCACTTGGCGCATCACGGAGTTGACGTCGTTCTTGTTGACACTGATGGTCAAGCTACGTGCGCTCGGTTTATTGAACGACGGGATGAAGCGGGGATACTTCCGTCCGTACCGTGCGTTCAGAGGACTGGAGATGTTGCAACGACATTGCGTGATCTGGCCAAGCGCTATCAAGTAATCGTAGTGGACGCCGGCGGCCGGGACTCAAGAGAAATGCGCTCTGCAATGGCAGTGGCAAATTTGCTTCTCGCACCGACTCGTGCAAGCCAAGCAGATCTCGAAACCCTTCCTAAAGTGAACGAGCTCGTTGGGCTCGCGCGTGGCCTTAATCCCAACTTGAAAGCATCTGCGGTGCTGTCAATGGCGCCGTCTAATCCCGCCATTCGGGAAGTAGAAGACGCGCGCGAGTTGCTAAGTCAGTTTGACCAGCTGGAATTGGCCGATACGGTTATCCGTGACAGGAAGGTCTATCGCGACGCACTACTTGCCGGCCAAGGCGTCGTCGAGCTTGGAAATTCGCAGGCACGCGCTGAGATCCAGTTGTTAGCTCAAGAATTCTTCGAATTTGAATCGCCGAAGTGAGTAATTGAGTAACTCAATGGAGTTGAGTAAATGAGCAAGTTCAAGATTAGCTCTGGCCCTAGCACCAGCAGCAGCGGGCAAACCACAAAGCCACCGGCTACGCGCGACGAATTTGTTTCAGGGGCGGCTTTGGTCAAGTCACAAGCGGGCACACGCCCCCCAAAGCCCGTACGCCTAAATCTAGATCTGGATCCCGAACTTCATCGCAGCTTAAAAATTCGTGCGATCGAACAGGGAATGAGCGTGGCGCAGCTAGTTCGCGGCCTCATTGTCAAAGAAATTGATGGCTAGGAATCCGCAGAGCTCTTGTGCCGTTTAGGACATTACACGGTTGTATTGAAGTGGCTCGGCCCGAAAGAGCTATGTTTTTTACTGCCTTTTCTGACAAATCTTGTGTAACTCTGACAGAAAATACATTGTCAGAATAGATTGCGTTGTTTTGACGGGGTGAATTTGAATTCAAGGCCCGTAATCTTGCGCCCACCTGGCTTTGTACCTTCCCATTCAATTTCTATACCGTTTTTTGCTTTCAGCTCGGTTACTGCTGGTTCAATCACACGGCGGCGTAGCTGGGCAAAGTCCTTGCGGCAAGAATCAGGAACATCAAGGGCATCGCAGAATTCGTCATAACCGATGCGGACCAGACCAGTCTTCTGGAACTGCGCAAGCATTTCCATCAGGCGCCAGCTATACATTGAACGCAAATGCGCCGCGCTCGACAGCTTGTATTGCGTGAATGCGCCTTCGAGAGCTAGCAGAAACGGTGCGATTTCGCCGGAAAACCGGATCACCACATGGCCCTTGCCTTGCGGGTAGATGTTCTTGTTCGTGAACGGAACTTCGATTGGCTCCTCGATCCATTTGCCACGCTCGCGTTTGCGTTCAATCATGTGAACGGTGCATTTCATCAATGCCGACGCTGAGCTCTTGAGCTCAGCATAAGCATTCTCTCCAACTTGCGGATAATGCTCTAGATACTCCGCCGCTGTGACTTTCACAGTCCAGCCGATCATGCGGTCACTATCGATCGGGTCTTTCGCCTGCGCCTGATGCAAGAGGATCTTTTGCTTTGAATCTGTTTTGGCGATCGCCAGTGCTAAAAGTCTCTTTACGGGCAGACTCATTTTTTGGGCTCGACGCACGAGCTCATTCTTTATGTTGACGTAGCGCTCGCTGTCCGCCTCGTTGCTAAGCTCTTCAATGTCGGCGCTCATTCTGACAAATCCTGTGTCTTTCTGACGTAAAAAAGTATGCCAGAATGATGTGTATAACTTTGTATTCTGTCAACTATTTCATGTCAGAAAAGCACAAGTTTTGCCAGACTGGCACAAGCTTTGTCAGAAGAAACACAAGTTTTGCCAGAACAAACACAAAATTTGTCAGAATACCAGCCCGCAAACCCTTACCCACAAAGGCTTCCACCAAGCTAAAAAGGTTTTAAAAAGGTTTAAAAATATTTCTAAAAAGGAAACTTCTCGACACGCCTGTGGATAACTACCCATTAGATTGTCACCACACGGGTTCCCAAAACACAGAATATGCACTTACATAGCTGCGTATCTAAGACGCGCATTCTGCCAAATCCGATGTGAAAAGCGACGACACATCTTGATAACAACCGGGCCGCTGTGCCAATAGCACGCCTCGGAACCCCGTCCAGCAAGGCTTCGCCCATGTCTAAAACGAAGTAAAACGTATTTAAACCGAGCGTGAATTCAAGTCGAAGCAGACTGAGAATCTGAAAGTTCAGTCCTTACAATCCACCAAACACGCTTAGCGCGGTAAGCGTCAAACAGTTGTAAGTCGGACGTAAGCTTTTGCTTAAAACAAAATTTATTAAACGTTGGCCAATTCTTTCGCGCGTTCGACGTGTGGCGCGCCGTGTGCGCGGGCTTGCCAAAGATCGTAAGCCGCTTGCTGCGAGACCCATAGATCCGCTCGGCCGCCATTTTCAACACCTAGCCACGCTTCGAGGCGAAGGGCCATTTCAGTTGAAATTCCAGCACGCCCGTTAAGAACGCGTGAAAAGGCAGCACGAGTGACTCCAAGCTGCTCCGCAGCTTGCGTCACATTCAGCCCAAGCGCGGGCAGGACGTCTTCTCGAAGCGCCTCACCAGGGTGAGGCGGGTTAAATATGCGAGACATGTATTTACCTAGTGGTAGTCCTGGTAGTCCACCAAGATTGCATCAGTGCCTTCAAACGTAAAAGTCATTCGCCAATTACCGTTTACCCAGACCGCAAAATGGCCTTCTAGGTCGTCGTGTAGCGGGTGAAGCTTCCAACCCGGCAAATTCATATCCTGAGGTGACTTTGCCTCATCGAGCCGGTCTAACTGACGTTTTAGCTTTTTGGCATGGTCAGGGCGGATGCCTGCCTTGCTTTCGCTGACAAAGAACTCTTCCAGTCCCTTGTGTCGCCACGACCTAATCATTGCCCTTCATGCTGTTCACTTCCTCTGTATAGTGGATAGCTACACTATACACCTCGAATTTTGAGATTGTCAATCTTCGCTGTTCAATCAGAGAAATGGAGCACCGCGCTCGACCCTCATCTGGCACTGTAGATTTGAGCAAAACGTGCATGCTATGAAATAATATTGACGCATGCAGTTTCACGGCTGAAAGGGGAAATCAACGTGGGCGCTACTATTTTTACGTTTGTTCTTGGCATGTTTATCGTCATATTTTTTACGTGGACGAATAACAATGGTCAAAGACGTGATCGCGAGATCGAATTGGGAATTTATCCAGGGATAAGAAAAGAACGGGCAGGCGGAGATGTAAAAAGCGACGCCAAGCTTTCCGAGCATCCCAAGAACACTGGAAATCCTCGGCGAAGCAAACAGCTTCGGCCCTTGTTCGGTCCATTTGTGTACCGGGATGATCGGCAACTGAGTTCCAATCGCAGAGCTCAACGGAATCCATGCTGAAACAATGTGAAAAATAACGTCCGCCGGGAAGTCTGAGGGCTCCCGACCATTCTCGGATGCCGTTACTTACCTGCCGAACACAACAAAACCTTGGGGTACATTTTGGCCACATAAGTGCCCAAAATGTGCCCCAACCAGACCGCGCCATCAGATCTGTTAGATAACTGACACTTAAGTGCCCCAAAGGTGGCCCAAAAAGGCCACATTGATCGGTCCCCACTAAAAAAGTGTCAGATAACTGATAGTTGTCTGTCAGTTGCAATGCCACAGGCGACTCGCGCTTTTCAGCGAGACGATGCTGGCAGCTCGCAAGCCGCGGCAAAGATCAACCGCTCCACCGCCTCCCGAACTGTCTCACCTCCATTCCTAAGCGCTTTGAGTGCCTCAAAAGCCGCCGGCGACATCTTCACCCTAGGCAGTGACTCCGAAGCCTCTGGCAGGCCTTCTAGACGCGTTCCGCCTACCACCTCGGCCTTCACCTTCCATACGCTGCCCTTCGGCAGCCGATGTACGGTCACAAATTCAGGCTTGTTGCCCATAAGTCGCTCTTAGATAGTTATTCCAGATCCACCGGCCGCGGCCTTCGCCGTGGCCAAGATCACGGGAGCACAGCGCCAGTGCTTCCTTGGCGCTATGACCCTCGCCCAGGTAGTACTCATAGTTGTCGTGGCAGAAAGCGCGGCGCAGCGAATGACCTGAGTCTTCCCCCTCCAGGCCGAGTGCCGCAAACCGGCGGTGAACCTGCTGTTTGGCAGCCTCGTCATTGAGCGAATTGACGAGGTATTGACGCGTCGTCGTTACCGCGAGCGCTGCCCTCACGGCCATGAGCGCACGCTCTCGATAATGCGGTGGAAGGAAGGTGTCCCTGATGCGACCGTTTTTGGTACCGTGGCGCACAGTGATAAAGCTCTGGCCACGGGCGAGTGCTTTCTCCCATTGCTTCAGGCTCTTGTGACTTTCAATCATTTCCTCGCGCCGCAGTCCAAGATACCGCTCGAGCTGGATCCAGGTCCGCGTGTCCGTCTGAGCCTTCGCTAAGGCCTGCGCGAGCAGATGCTCATCAACCACTCGACCTTTACCAATGCGCGTGCCCTTTGGCACGCCCAGCTTTGCATTGGTCACAGCGCCAGCCAACTCGGCGCGACCGGCGCCACGCAACGTGCGCCGGAGATGACTCATTTCATTCTGGATGCTGCGTGGCGTAATGCCGACCGCGATGCGCGACGCGACGTAGTTACCCAGCTGCTTCTCAGTGATCGTCGCCGGATCGACTAGTCCATAGCGGCGCTCTTTCGCATGCGCAGCGAAAGCCCGGAACGTAGTGCGCATCCTCTGCTTAGTGAGCGTTGATGCGCCTTTGTGAAGCGCTGCGGCCATGAATTTCGCTTCGATTGACCGAGGTTTGTTTGGTGCCGCTGTGCCCTTGTTCGTACTCATGCTCGTGCTTCCCTTCGTTGGGGTTTTCGTCTTTCCGGTTCGCTCTAGCAAACCAGGTCCTGCGCTCGTTCAGGGAGGAGTGGCCGCCACCTGGAGGTGGGTTGTATTGGCCGGGTACTGCGTGCCGATGAGGTCGTTTGTCGTTCGCCGGTTGACCGGTTCGACGCGCTGACAAGCGCATGGAAAATTGCGTAACTATGTCGTCAAGAGACGAGCGCCTTGGCTGGCAAGGGCGGCAGGGGTGCGCGAAAGCGCGTCACTGCTACGCGACGCGAAGCAGTGACGCGCAAAACCAAAACGAAGGTGTGCCATCGTGAGCGGTCCGAACAAGCGGGTCACGAGGTTGAGAAGTCATCGCGCAATGCTCGCAGCGTTTGCTGTCGGCACAGCAAAACGGGCAAGCGTGAGCGCAATGAACAAGGTGGGCGACGCGTTGGACGCCGAAACTGCAGGGGGATGTTTGGGGCAGTGCTGCCCGAGTAACGCGGATGCACGGGCTAGGCCGTGGTACTGAGAAGATGTGCTTTCGATGGACGGACTACGGGAGCCCGCCTGAAAGACAATTAAAAAGCTATCGCTCAGGGGGCTGCGCAGGGCGGATAAATCCGATGCGCTTGCCATAAGCAATACTGCGGCGAAAGTGCCGACGGAAAAAATCGGACCTGGCTCAAGGCCAGATCGTAGGTCGATGCGTCAGGGACGCGAGAAACGTTGTAACGGTATCACAAGGATTTTCGTGTGTGAACAAGCCGATGAAAAAATTTAGAAGACGCGTAAAAACAGACGTCTCTCTAATGCTGAGCGTCCAGTGTCTTCCAAATCAGCCGTAAACATGCCCGCCGAAATTAGATGGGCGCCTTGCGGCATTTCGCGTAACGAGTTTGGCACCAAGTATTCGAGCCTGACACACCTAATGCTTTTACTGCTCGCCAGCATCAAATTCGACCGCGTTTCGTAAGCACCATGCACAAGAATCCAGCCAGCTACAAAGTTATTAGGTCCCTACTTGCGTTTAGTCGAGACATGGAATTGGGTACATCATTGAGATTACTCGAAGCAGCGAGGAAACGATAATCTCAAAAGACGGGTTGACTGCATAGTCCGAGCGTGGCCAAGCGTCAAGTCGACTCATTAGAGTATTCTCAGCCCTCGCATGTTAGTTATATGTAAGGCGGATACTTTGGTTGAGCGATGCAAAAGTTACGGTTGTCGCCATGCGGCGTAGTTGTAAGTAAAGTTAGGGATCGAAAAAAAGCCGACGTGGTGCGCCGGCTTAAAAAAGTTCGGCATCTACCGAGGGCTGCCGAACTCTGAGAGAGCTCCAGAATATACGAAAATGAGGCTGTCAAAGCAGTAATAAAACGCCTATACCAGGTGCATTTCTTAAGACCGAAGCATTAATCCGATGCTTAATTCCAGTTTTCGTCTCAGAATGCCGTAATGATGGCAGTCATTGTGAAAAATTTTGGGGTCATTATGAGTGACGAAAAAGCATGCGAGGCAGGACCCGACGCATGGCAATGCAAAGGCCTTTTTGAATTCGTTCACCGACGGGTTCGACCATTACGAATTACATTATTCACGCCAAATCCGTGTGGCTATTGAAACAGGCCCTCACCGAACACGGCAGCTTCAAGTCTGCCCAGGCAGCAAAACGACGCCACGCCGAGTTATCGGCTTGGTTACCGACACGATTTGAGCTGGAAATCGGAGTATGCGGACTGGCAAAGCGATGATAGTTTGCTTGCGCCATTGCAGCTGTCGACACAAAAATGGGGGCAAGCTGGGCGTGAGTGGAAGCGCCAATTCGAGGCGCGGTACGCAGCCCTGCGGTCGAACATGTGGAGCCACGGCCCTGGGTTCAGTCGTGAACAGTTAAGGCCGCTAACGACTAACACGCGCGCCAGCGGAACCACGAATTGGTCCTTGCCTCTAATTGGTCGCTCGCGTCGGTGTGCCATCATGAAGTACAAACATGGAAACGACTTCCAACAAATTGTCCGCTTGTCCGCTGAGCGAATGGGAAGCAGAGGAGGACTTTTCAACAAGCACCGCATTCTGCTGCGTTGATTGGTCGAGCGACGCGATAGCCTGATGGACTTGTTCTATTCCGTCGCTCTGCTCAAGCGAGGCAGCCGAAATTTCATCGATTAGACCACTTACGCGTCTTACCGAACTCACTACTTCATCCATCTTTTGACCCGCATGAGTGGCAAGCGTGGCGCCGGCAGATACCTGCCGAACGGACTCTCCGATGAGTGTCTTAATTTCTTTTGCTGCAGTGGCAGAACGCTGCGCCAGAAGCCGAACCTCACCTGCGACAACTGCAAACCCGCGTCCGGCATCACCGGCGCGTGCCGCTTCAACCGCAGCGTTAAGCGCTAGTATATTTGTTTGAAAGGCGATTCCGTCAATGACCGACGTAATCTCTTCAATCCTGCGTGACCCTGCTGCAATGTCACGCATCGTTCCGACAACCTGCCCGACCACGTCACTACCTTGATGGGCAGTTTCAGATGCAGACTCAGCAACGCGCGTCGCCTGCCTTGAGTTCTCGGCGTTCTGTTTAACCGTCGAAGTTAATTGCTCCATTGTTGCCGCTGTTTCTTCCAGAGCAGCAGCCTGTTGCTCTGAACGTTGCGACAGATTAGAACTACCACCCGCAACTTCGTGAGCTGTCGATACGATCGCAGAACTAGTTAGCCGGACCGTCCCGACTGTGACGGCAAGCTGCTCTTGCATTTTTCGCAATGCGGCAAGCAAACGGCCGATTTCGCCGCGCCGTCCCGCCATCACCGGTGTTGCAAGATTTCCAGACGCGATACGCTCGCATGTGATCACAGCGCTTGCCAAAGGCTCGAGAATAATCTTCGTGAGCACCGCCCGCATTCCAAGCAACATAAGCGTTGCCAATGCGCCGAAGCACAGGGCATCGAAGATCAGGCTGGAGTAAAACGCCTCGTTGATGTCGTCCACGTACAGCCCCGAGAAAATGGTCCAATGCCATTGCGGGTCGAAGCTGGCAAACGTGATTTTTGGGGACGCTTCGGCAGTCATCGGTTTGGGAAAGCGGTATTTGACGATGGCGCTGCCCGTGCTTTGTGCGCCGTTCACCAAGTCCCTGAAAACGTAGACCCCGTCCGGATCCTTGAATTCGTCCATCTTTTTACCGACCAGCTTGGGATCCGGATGCACCACGAGCTCGTCGTTTAGCGTAAGCACCCCAACGTAGCCGTCGGAACCAAAGCGCATTGCCGCTAGCTCTTCGGTAGCAGACTTTTGAGCGGCCTCAACTGTCTTGTTTCCGGACTTTACCAACCCTTGTTGGCGTAACACCGCTCCCTCGGCGAGCTCGACGACATTACGCATCTGTTGCACACGATCGGCCAGCATCGTTTCCCGTTTTGAAAAGGCACCCCAGCCGGCGGTTGCCAACAATACGGTCATCATCAACGCTATAAGTGCAGTCAGTTGCGTCTTTAATCCTTCGAGCTTCATAGTCAATCCCCATTATTTTAGATTTTCCCGCTGCCGCTCCGTGACTGCTGCTGTGGTTTGGCTCGTATCAGGTCAGGCGTCGGCATCTGTTGCGTTAACGGCATGGCCGGCGAAGTCTGCAGATAGACAATTGGTCGACCCCGGTGGATCCACCTAAAAACCCGGATTTTCCGTCCGAACGAACGGGGCCACCTCAAGAAGACATAAACCTGACCCACGTGAAGGTCCCAGTGGAATTCGGGCGAGTGGGGCGTGACGTGAAATGATCCCTGACAGCAGTTATGCCGTAAGCGAGCCATCTCGCGCCGGGCTGCTTCGACGCGGCCTCAATCTCGAATACGCAACTCTGGGTTGGAATGTCGTTGGCACGATCGTGATCGGCAACGCCACTGGCGACAACCGGAAACATCAAGCAGACCATGCGCTTGCTTGCCGCAATATTCTTACAACCGTAAGTGATGGCTACGTCAATTTTTCGGCTTCTGGACAAAAGCCCCATACTGGACAGATGCGAGTTCGATCTGGCGATTTTGATAGCGAGCTGCGCCCTTCGCCTGTGTTGTCCAGCGACCGTAGAGCACACTTCATTTGCCAGAACCAGCTTTCGCTCGGACCAATGAAAAAGGGGTGTTTCGCCGATGATGCATACCTTTCTTGAAAACCATCGAGTGGAACTGATCGAGCGATGCCGGGAAAAAACGGAGCTGCGGCAAACATATTCCGGAACTCCTGAGCAGTTAATACATGGTGTACCGCTGTTCCTGGATCAATTGATCAAAACACTGTTGATCGAACAGGGTTCGAGTCCATTGGATAGTCGAGAGGTATCCGGCCCGGCCGGAGGCGCCATGACGATGTCCGAGGTAGGGACTACGGCCGCACAACATGGCTCTGAGTTGCTCGCCCTTGGATACACAATAAGCGAGGTTGTGCATACCTACGGCGATCTTTGCCAAGCCATCACTGATCTGTCGGTCGAGCGAAAAATTCCCTTCGAATCCGATGAGTTCCGAACGTTTAATCGCTGCCTTGACAACGCGATCGCGGAGGCCGTTACTGAATTCAGCTATCAGCGAGACACAGCCATTGAAGCGACACATTTAGAAGAAGCGAACAAACATGCTGGGATGTTTATCCATGAGATGCGCAATGCGCTTCAAATGGCGACCTTTGCGTTCGATGCCGCAAAAGGTGAAAAACTGGGTTTGTCCGGTGCAACGGGGTCAGTGTTGGAACGAAGCTTAGCTCGGTTGGACCACCTCATTCAACAGGCCGTCACAGAAATTCGAGAAACCTCGGGACAGTCGTTGCCGTCCAAGCTGTTTTCCGCAGCAGAGCTTATTGACGAAATAGCACAAGCCGGAGCATTGCTCGCCCAAGCGAAGCAATGCACATTTACGGTCGCTCATGTGGACAAGATGCTCGCCATTAGCGGTAACCGGAGCAGCCTATATATCGCTGTAAGCAATTTAGTTCAAAACGCCTTCAAATTCACTCGACCCTGCACCGAAGTAACAATAGACACTTACGCTGTCGCAGATAGAATATTAATTGATGTGGCGGACCGTTGTGGCGGCCTCCCGAAGGGCAGCATCGAGCGCATGTTTCATCCTTTTGCACAAACTGGCAGCGATAAGAGCGGCCTTGGTCTTGGCCTGACAATCTCACACGACGCGGTGGATGCGGCAGGCGGCGTCTTAAGTGCATTGGACGTACCTGGGCACGGTTGTGTGTTCACGATCAGCTTGCCTCGCTATAAAGCCAAAACTAGAGGCACAACCGAAAAGTGATCGATCGTTTGCTCCACTGGATAGGCCTGACTGGAGAAGCAAAGACCCACAGTCTTGCCCTACTTCTGACCAAGATCAGATTTCTAAGTCATATATATGATAATGTCCTTTATCACATATAGGGGATCGCATGGCGAAGCTGTCCGATGAGTTGTCCCGCACCCTCGCCGAAGCCGGCGAAGGCCTCAAAGCCCTGCAAGAAGAAGTTATCGAAGCGGGATTCGATCCGGATGATCCGGCAAGCGTTCAGGCCGCGATCGAGCATGTCGAAACCGTGATCGATGCAAAGGTCGCACGCTTTTGCGGCAACGCGCTCGTGCGCGAAGCAGCCGATCAAATCAAAGCGGAATGCCGCGCCAACATCCTTGCGCAAGTTGAAGCGGCCAGCACGCGTCGCGGCACCCGGACGCTGCATTGACCGCGCCGACGACCTGATCTGAGGGAGACCGCGTGGCAGCTAACCCATCGTTTCGCATCAAGCTCCTGCCCGGCGCCGGCGACGGCGAGTTGTTTGCGCCGGAGTGCCAGGCA
>NZ_JBSIPA010000018.1:0-34747 GCF_053574605.1 Caballeronia sp. M23-90
AAATAGCAAAGGCCCCGCGTCGCTGCGCTCCGTTTGTTCGCGATGACGTGGAATTCCTGTTCGCTTTGCCTTGGAATCACGATTCACTTTGCCGTGGAATGGCCATTCACTTTGCGTGGAATACGCAGTCGGCTACGCTCGTCACGCAAACTGAATTTCGCAGGTCGACTAATTGAATAGGGTTTTGGCTGGGCCAAGAGCATTGGCGGTATGCGCCAAGTGATGGTGCGTGGCCTGAAAAGGTCGATCAGATGTTCTTGCTGACGATGGCTGCGTACAATCTCGTGCGCATGCGCACTTTGGGACAGCTCCGTCCGTTGCAGCCGCAGTGAACCAAAAAAAGCGCAAGAGAACGTCGAAACCGAAATTAACCGGTCCAGATTCCAAACTATGAGAAATCCCACGCCGACAATTTCAATCAAGCTCACGGCTCAGTAAGAGTCGGGCTATATTTTCCGCAGCCTAGCAGGTTTGGCCTAAGATTATCGGCGTAGTTATTTGGCGGGTAATGGAAATTACCATGTTGCAATATGGCTCTTGGGAAATAATAACCACTCAGATCGGATCTCGGTTCCTGGGAACAGATGCCTCAACTGAGCGCGTGTAAGTGGCCGCGTATAATAAACTGCCATATACATCTCGTCGCTCAACGGTCCCCTGAATTCTCTGTGAAAATGCCTGAGCAACCAAATCTGAAACGCGTCGGCCATCCAGTGAATCAAGGGAAACAGGAAATGCTGCTCGACTGGAAATTCAAATGCGGGAACCTGAACCCATCCACGCCGTCCAACTCGCCGCGCTTCGCTGGCAGCCGCTCGCATATCAGTCCATGATCCCACGTGCTCTATGACAGAGTTGCATATCACTAAATCAAATGATTGATCGGAGAACCTACTCAAATCTCTAGCATCCCCGATCAAGAGCGTGACTGTCCCGGACAGGCTGTCTTCGTTTTGCGGAAGACCCTTGTAGGCTTCGGGAAGATTGAGGAGACTAATGTTACATTTTCCACGGGCTGACTCTGGAATCGACAGCCAAAATATTAGCGAGCCGCCAATATCCAATACATTAACCAGACGCCTATTTTCCATCCAAAGCTTCTCAATGATGGCAACGAGCCGTCGATTGCGTCGCCTCCGGAAAAACATGCTCACTGGCTTTAGATAAGCTGGGAACATATTCAGATCTCCCATTTAATCGAAGAGAAACATTTATAAAGTGCGTATTCCGTATGCCGCGCTCGGTGCCTCATTTTTATGTGTCCTTCAAAGGTCGAATATTGTTAGATCTATGAATAAACTTTATCACAAATGGTGAACGAAGCGCGGGGATTCAACGCTATGGCTTCGGGCGGCGTAGACCGCACAGCCGTCATCCAAGTTAAAGGAGAAGGTACGCCAGGCGACGCTTGTTGCGACACAGTATGAATTGCCGTCACGCCGCTCGAATGCACACTTCGCTTTGCCTTCTATTTCCGTATTTTCAATGGCGCGCATACGTTTTCCGAGGGTTGTTATCGAGGACGGACCAGGTTTAGCATCTCAACGTTGTTCTTTTTCTCTGGAAAAATATCCGAAGTCCCACGTCGCTGACTCGCGATTTTTTTTTCATCTTCGCGCGTTTGTCCTTATCTCTTATTTAAGGTCATCAGCCGCCGACACAGCACTGGATTGGTCTGATGGGCCAGTAAAATCGGAGAACGTTGCAACAGGCCGGTAGCGAAAATAGCTTGACAAGCAGCTTATTTTCTTCACCTGTCGGTTCAACGCCTGCGGCTTCCCGTTTTCAGCGGTGTAACTTGCGCAGCAACTTCAGTCCGCGACGCGCTAACGCAGAGTAGAGTTCGGCCCCCTTCAATGCCGGATCGATGTGACGTTCGTATGACTGGATAGCAATCGGGAAATACGGCGAGAGCGTCTCGGCGACCTTGCTTAGCGCGATACCGGTATTGCTTTGAACCACCGCAAAAAGACCGTCGCTGTCCGCCGCAAACTGCAGCGCGCCATCCCACTGCTGCATCTTGTTGGCATGCCAGACGCTTTCAGCAGCATGCAGTGTCTTTTGTCCAACGGGTGCGGCCGCATGGTATTGATCGAGCAGCCCTTCGCGCTCGGCGTTCAGCCAATAGAGCGTGTATTCGGTCCAGTCGATCGTATAGTTCGCGAGCAACACCCGGCGCCAGTCGGTGCCAAACTGCTCGCCAAGGCGGCGATGCAGATTCAGGCAGAGCGTGCGAGACAGGATGGCCGGTGTCCACCAGATCCCAGTGCGCTCGAGGTGCGGTTCGACGCCAAGCAGTTTTCCCGATGCTTCCCAGTAGTAAGGCTCGACGGTGCGTGGCTGGAAGTGCGTCAATGCCCGGCCGTCGATGATCAGTGTCTCCGCAGTAAAGGTATGTGTCGCGAAGCAGTCAGGATCGAGCACCAGGAAATACTCGGTCTCGATCAGTGCGGCTCCATATAGCTTAATGATCTGCTGACGGTGCCAGTTCCGAATCTGGTGACGCTGCGAAAATTCGTTGAATATGCCCATGTGCACGGATTCATCTACGACCTCGATCGGGAAGTCGGACCATGCCTTTGCATAGCCTTTGACTTCCTCGAACTCGTCGTGCGGTACGACGATCACGAAACGATGAAAGGTGTCGGGCGTGGTGAAGTGGCGTAGGGATGAGAACAGAATATCGCAACGGCCAATGTTGTCGGCATAGTGCCTTCCGCGCGTTTTAAGTGGCAAGACTGCGCTGATCTGGGTCATGCTACTCCGATCGTTGTCCAAGGCGTTACACTAAGCGGTAAATGAAGCTGGGAATATAGGTGCGGCGATGTGTCAGGACCACGCCAATCAACTTGCCGCCCGCTTCCTGGACCTGTACCTTTAGTCCATTGATGGCCGGCTTGCGCGTAACTTCGGCGCGCACAGCCAGTAAGGTCGCATCGGCCAGCTGCGTGTGCTCAATGCCGGTGAAGGATTTGCTCGCCGGCGGCGCATGTACCAGCACGTAATCGTGAGACTTTCTCAATTCGACGAACAAGAGAATAGTTTGCTGCCACGAGGCAGGAAAGCAGCCGTCCTTCGGGCGCGCAATAACAATGTTGTGACAGTCGACGCGTTCGAGTAGCAGCCCGTCAGCTTGTTCTGTATCCCGTCGAGGAAGGGCAACCGCGCTGGCGGCATGGCCCTTTCCAGGCCAAGTGAGCAGCCCAAAGGCGTCAGCCCGACCATAAAGTGGCGTGTCGGACGTGGACGCCATATCGAGGATCAAGACGGACTTGCTCGAGCGATGCTCCAGTTCAAGCGCAAGCGCCTGGATGACAGACGAAAGTTCATCGTTCTCTCCTAGTGAGAGGACCATGACCACTTTGGAGAATGAGTCCGTACTAGCGTTAATGGCGGCTATAATGCGGCCGCATGCCATGTGAGTAAAGCCGTCGCCAGTGTTGTTGATAGCACCACCGGTGCCGGATGGCGACGGGTTTGGTGCGCCGCTCGGCGTGACGACAGGGGCGTTGAGCACGGGTAACAATAACGAGCGCTCCGCCTGTTCTGGACTCAGGAAGGTTTCGCGAAAACTTGCCAGCATCAAGACTACGAGCGCGGAAATCAGAAGTCCCGCAGGAATGCTCGCCACAATAAGCATGCCTGCCGATACGCTGCGGTGCGAAGGCGGGAACGGTGCCTGAATGATGCGAACGTTGGTGCTGTTGACCTGACTCACCTGACCCTGCTGGATAGTGGCAAGCTCAACCTGACGCGACCTGTCCCGAAAACTGTCGGACAGAATGTCCCGGTTCGACTGTAACTGGCGTATCTGACCCGAGGCGTCGCTCAGTGCCTGAAGCCGCGCGCGAGCATCGTCGATCTGATCCTGAAGCGCTTGTTGCTGGGAAATCTCGCCGGCAATGCTTGAGTTCAGGGTGGACAGTCGCCCTTGCACCACGTCGTAGTAATCGTTGTGACCGTAGCGGGTCGTGGTGGCGAGTTGTTGTTTTTGTCCGGCAACGATGGCGCGCATGTCGGTGATCTGCTGGTCGATTTGCTTAACATAGGGCGAATCAGACAAATAGCGGGATGCGAAATCCGCGCGGCGTGCCTCCAGTTGCATTAAAGAGAGTTGCATTGAGCCGAGCGCGCGAGCCGCTTCAGAGTCGTCAGTAAACATCTGAATGGTTGGGTAGACGCCCTTTGTCGACGCCCGAAGCGATTTGAGTTCGCCGCTATCCTGCGCGAGCTTGGTCTCATTTTCGAGTTGCCGCTGCAACAAATGATTTTCAAGCGCTAGCGCGCCCGAAATCTGATCGGTGATATTGACGATGCCATGCGTTTTCGCAAAATACGCAAGTTCGGCATCCGCTTTCTTTAACTGCGATGCTACCTCGTCACGCTGACCCGCGAGAAAGCTGACGCGGCCAGACGTGAAAATGGTGGCGCGCCGGCGGAAGTATTGGTCAAGCAGACCGGACAACGCTTTGGCAGCGGCCTTTGGATCGCCGTCGGAATACGATAAGTTGATCGTGTTGGCCAGATCGTTTTGCTCAATATGAAGACGCCGTTCGAATTCCTGGAGCTGACTGTCGATTTCGCGCGGGGTGGCGTTAGGCCCTAGCCTGGCCAGGACAACATCTCGATGAAGTTCAGGGCTGCTCAGGATTTGTGCTTCAACCCCATTCAGTTGACCAATCGCCGGTTGTAATGCCGCAGCACCACTAACACTATTGGACTGATCGTAGTAGCCCGCCAATAACACCAAAAGCGTAGCCTCTGCCCGATAGGGCATCGGCTTCAAGAGAGCAACTGCAGTGGCAATAGCAACGACCAAGAAAAATACCTTTACCGCAACTTTGCGGTAATAAAAAGTGGTATTTAAGTAATCTCGGACTGTCGATTCAACACCAGCAACTTTTCGATCCGGCCGTGCTCTAGTCGCAATAACCATTTGAATGCGTTTTAAGCCAACATGAGAGGTATAAGACGCATATAATATGTCCTTTCCCACGCCCGTCTGTGCGGTTGGACCCTAAATTACTGCTTATTTCAGTTATTCATGAAAACTCTTCGGCTGACCGCGTTATTGGCACTGGCGACGCTTGCTGGTTGCACACAAACCTGGGTGCACTCGCAGTATCAGCAACCGGATCGCTTCGCAAACTGGGTGGACGCTACACCCACCGAGTATCGTATCCAGCCGGGCGACGAGTTGTCAATCGTTTTACCCCTCAACGCCGAACTGAACTACCGAGGCACTGTGTCACCTGACGGCGCATTGACAATGCCGTTCGCCGGCACGGTCCCGGCAGCAGGCCTCTCGGTAGCACAGTTTGCCGCCGGTCTGGACAAAGCGCTTGCTGCCAATAACATCACCGCGCATGCCTATCCCTCGGTGAGTATTGTCGAATCGGCGGCCCACGTCTTCGTCGGCGGCCAGGTAGCGAAGCCTGGCGTCGTGCCGCTGAAGGCGGGGATGAGCGTCATGCAGGCGATCATCGCCGCGCAAGGGCTTAACGATATGGCCCGCAGCGGAGAGATCGTGCTGGTTCGCCGTAGCCCGGATGGGCGTCCGATGTTGCGCACCGTCGATATTGATGCGTTGACGCAACGGGGCGACCCATCACAAGACGTCGTGCTGCAGGCTTCAGATACTATATTCGTGCCGAAGTCTTCCGTTGCCGAGGTGGATCAGTGGGTTAGTCAATACATTAATCAGGCATTACCCTTCAGTCGGAGCGTTGATTTGAGCATCACAAACAACCCGGCCGGAGTGCGGTAAGCAGCAACGCTTCAATGATTCATGGCCGTCGGGCCGAGCTCCGCAGACTCAGGCAGGGAAACTATACGAGATGGAAACAGATTCTATGACCGGCGTTGTTGCGCCGGTCTTCTCGGCCGCGCCCGCCCGGCCACGCGTGATGTGGTGGCTGCTTGTGCTTTTGCCCATGTTTGGCCAGACCTTCCATTACATCAGTGCGCTGCCACCGCTCTGGGCGCTCTCCAAGGCATTCCCGGTATTGTCACTGCCTGCGGTACTTCTGCTGCATGGCCAGTCGCGCTTCCCGATGACGCGCCAAATACTGACTAGCCTAGTATGGCTCATGTTGGTGCCTAGTTTCATTGCAATTTTTACATTCCACGAAAGCTTTTTCACCAGTATAACCGCGCAAGTGAAGCTGCTACCCGTCCTGTATTTCTTCTCCTTCCTTTCTTTGCTTTTGACGCTCCAGCCTTCTCTTAGCGAATTGCAGCGCGGTTTTGTAGTGCTGGCTGTAGCTGTGATCGGCACCTTGATCCTGCTTTGGGCCGTGGTACCGTCCAGCTGGTACAAAGACTCCTATGTGGTGGGACAGGCAAATTTCTTCACTAACGACAACCGGGGTCACCGCATCCGGATGTCGATGTACTTTCCCATCATCCTGCTGTTCTTTTGCTATCGCCGCGCGTTCTTCGAGCGGCATATGGGCTACCTGTTAGGCGCCGCAATCGCTTTTGCTGTGACATTGCTGATTGTGAAGACCCGCGCGATGATAATTGGCGTCACGGGCATCGTGATTATCAACACTTTTCGGTGGGTGCGACCGCTGGCGCGTATCGGACTTTTGATCTGTGCGCCGATAGCGCTCACGGCGGTGTTTTCGGCGGGTTACCTTGCAACCACATTCAGTGCAGGTGCAGATACCGGATTCGATACCCGTCGTATCTCCATCGAGTTGGCTAGCGGGTTTTTAGGCGACGAGCCGCTGCGTTGGCTGTTTGGCGCCGGCACCATTAGCCCAACCGCTTCGAACTCACTACTCGATTATTTTCACCACTTCTTCTTTCTGGCCGATATCACTTGGCTCGGTATAGTCTTTGAATACGGCATAATCGGCGCATTGATTATTTTAGCTTTCCAACTTCGCGGAATCTTTTTCTACTGGCGCCTGCGCGGCGAAGTCCAGGACGATTTTTTGGGTGCGCTTCTCGATTACTTGATTTATATCCTGCTCATCTCTTTTTTCTACCCACCCACGCTGGCGCCTGGGGAGACCGCGGTAATTCTCGCGATCTTCGTCTATATATGGCGTACGGGGCGATTTTGCGGCAATGCTGATACATAAGGTGCCCTATGCAAGTATCGAAAATAATTAGATTGACGGTGCTTTGCGCGGCAACGCTGAGCTTATCAATCTGGGCAGCAAGTACCGAATTGACGCGCCAATCGCCATTGCAGGTCGCGATTTTAGTGGACGCCACGGCAAGCCGTCACGCTATCAGCCCGTTGATCTATGGAATTAATTTTGGCACCACGGCGACGCTCAAGGACCTGCGCATTCCCATTAACCGATCCGGTGGTGATAGCGCCTCGGCTTACAATTGGCGCATGGATGCACGGAACGCGGGTAGGGATTGGTACTTCGAAAGCCTTTCCATCGACCCTGCCGATCCTAACGACCAGTTTGGCGATCGGTTTGTCGCGCTTTCCCGAGCGGGGGGTGCTGAACCGATATTGACCATCCCGATGCTCGGAAGGGTTGCGAAACTGGGCGTAAACCGGGAATCGTTAGCCAGCTTCTCGATTGCCAAATATGGTGCACAGATCAATCACGACGTGAATAGTCTGAAAGACGCCGGAAATGGAGTCGCTATGGATGGAACGCCTATCATCAACAACAGTCCGGACGATGCGACCATTCCCGACGATCCGGGAAGTCAGAATGCGCGCGTCACGGCGTTGGTCAAGGAATTTAGCGTGACTGCCGCAGGCAATGTGCATTACTACGCCATGGACAACGAATCCAGTGTTTGGCAATTGATCCATCGCGATGTCCATCCCACAGGCGCCCATGCCCAGGAAATAGCCGACAAGGTAGTTGCATATTCGCATGCCGTGAAGTCCGTGGACCTCACGGCCAAAATTCTCGCCCCTGAAGAATGGGGCTGGCAGGGCTACCACGATAGCGGCTTCGACCAGCAATACGAAACGGACCATCCGGGCGCTCAAGGGCCCGACCGCGAAAGCGAGACCCAGGGGATGGACTATGTACCGTGGTTGCTCTCGCAGTGGAAGGCCGCTGGCCATCCAGTTGATATTCTTAGCCTACACTTCTATCCACAAGGCGGTGAATACTCCGATGCCGGCGTGGTCGATTCGCCCGCGGTGGAATTAGCCCGTAACCGCTCAACCCGCGATTTGTGGGATGCAACCTACAGGGATCCCACCTGGATCAACAGTGTAGTCGCCTTGATCCCCTTAATGCATCATTGGGTGAGTACCTATTACGTACCCGGTACGCCGATAGCGCTCACCGAATATAGCTGGGGAGGCGAGACGCTGATGAATGGCGCGACGACGCAAGCGGACCTATTGGGCATATTCGGCCGCGAAGGACTCGATCTCGCGACACGATGGGGCACGTTAAGCGCGGACATGCCGGTTTATAAATCCATTAAGTTGTATCGCAACTACGATGGACAGGGCGGCGGTTTCGGAACAACCAGTATTCATGTGGCGGTTCCAGACCCGGACAACGTTTCCGCCTTCGCTGCGTTGCGCAGCACGGACAATGCTATGACATTGGTCGTCGTCAACAAACAACTGAACCGGCATGCGGCCGCCACGATTCAGCTCGGTCACTTTGCTGCCGCTGGAACGACTGAAGTATGGCAGCTCGCCGACAATAAGATATCTCGGCTTAATGACACCAGCTACGCAAGTGGTTCGCTGCAGACCACGGTGCCGCAACAGAGTGTGACGCTATTTGTCTTGCGGCCTTCAGCAAAATAGGAAATTAGGTGGAAATACGGGTGAGCGAGAAAGAAAAATCGACTGGTCGCGCCGGGGCGTCAATGATCCGGGGCTCTTTGGTTAGCCTGGGTGTGCGTCTGCTCGATCTTCCAAGCCGCTACGGATTCCATCTGTTAATCGCAGCGTGGCTGGGCGTCGTCGAGACTGGCAGTTTCTACATTGTCTTCAGTACGATGGTGACGCTTGCCGGTTTCGGTCGCCTGGGCATTGACCAGGCGTTGACGCGTCAGATCGCGATAGACCTGTCCTCTGGACAGTCCGGACGAGTGCGTCCCATTATTCGACGGGCGTTTCTGTTAGTCCTGATAGCATCCACCGCCGTCACGGTGCTGCTCGCCGCGGGCGCCTTTGCGTTGGCAGACATCATTCTGAAAAAACCTGAGCTTGCCGTGCCGCTGGTGCTGGGTGCGCTCTCGATGATTCCGCAAAATCTGGGAGCCACGTTAGCCGGCGCATTAGCTGGACTGCAGCGTGTAGGGTACAGCCAAATGATTTATTCGTGGCTCTGGCCTGCGATTTTCTGCGCTGCCGCGGTCCCGATAGCACTTACCGGAAATCTGAAAGTTTCCAGTACCCTGATCTTGATGGCCGTAAGCTTTGCGGTGACGGCTTTGATCGGCGCATTCCTGCTGAAGCGGTTTCTGCGCGAGGTGCCGCGGACCGATGAGCCGCCGAGTAGTGCACTCTGCTTGATCAAACCCGGGTTGTCGCTTTTTACACTCGAATTGACGAAGCTATTGATTACTTCAGCACCCGCTATCGTCCTCGGGATTGTCGCGTCTACATACGAGACAGGCTTGTTTGCGCTTGCGTGGCGCGTCGCGTTGGTCGTCAATCTGCTGATCAGCGGTGTCACCGGAATGGCAGTGCCTAAATTTGCCAGTTTGTATGCCCAGAGGGATCTTGCGGGATTGGATAGAAATGCCGCTCAGGCGGTCGGCCTGGTTCTGTGTCTTGCATTGCCGGTGGCCGCAGCCATGTTGTTGTTTCCTGAGCACTTGCTGGCATTATTCGGCACCGGCTATGGACAGGGCGCTGCCGCGTTGCGGGTGCTCGCGCTTGGTCAGATTGCCGCCGCCTGTTTTACCGCCATGCCCGAGTTGCTAGGCATGACTTCGTACACATCAGTGCTTTATCGCATCAATTTCGTTTCGGTCGCTGTCTTATTGGTTGGACTTGCGGTACTCACGCCTTTGGAAGGTAGCGTGGGCGCTGCTGCAGCCACTTCGTTGGCGATCGCCGTCAATGGCGCCGTTGCCGCCTGGGCCGCGCACAGATTGCTCGGCGTGTTCCCGCTTCGGACGCTATGGCGATGGTTGCGTGAGCGCAGGACACTTCGCACGGAGTCGCGGAACAACGAACATTGACGCCTTTTAGGCGACCAGTGTCATCGTCCAGGCTTGAGTTCGCGTGCGGATACGATCGGCAATCACGAAAGGGTGTCTGCGTTTTGAAGATGGCCGGCGAGTCGCAGCGCGAGCGCGACAATAGAGAGGGTCGGATTCGCCTGGCCCGACGTGGGGAAGACTGCTGCGCCCGTGACATACACGTTATCTACTTCATGAAGTCTGCAGTCGGAATTGACGACGCTGTACCGTGGGTCGTGCCCCATGCGGGCAGTGCCGATGTGATGGCCGCCGTAGGCGCCATAGCGTGTCATCTCAGCCTCCACCTGCTCGGGATCGTACGTAAATAGGCCTACCCCTGCTTGTTCGATCTCTTGTGCAAGAGCTGCTAGCGCAATGCTTACTGTGGCCACGTCCTGTTTCGTATAACGCCAATCCACGTGAATACGCCGCATGCCCAAGGCATCGGGCTGCTCGCCGAGCATGACGCGGCTTGACCAGTCGGGCGCCTGTTCCGCGTGGAAGTCGAGGCTGAAACGCAAATTGGCGGGCCTCACGATCACCGACGGGAACTTCCGCTTCGCCAGCGTGCGGCGCCGTAACCAGTGCCATAGGAAGCCTGCAGTATTGGGTACGTCCCAGATTACGTTCTTCATGTGCGCTATCGTCGAGCTCGTTCGACTATCGGGAGTCTTGTCGAACAGTCGCTTCGCATATTCGTAAGGAACGATGCTGCGCGCGAGGTACAGCGCAGATAGGATGCCGTTACCGTGCCCGGCGTCGGGGATGCGAGGGTGATGAAGACGTGCAACGAAGTTGCCGGCGCGCATTGCATGTTGTGCATCGGGGTGAAGCGCCAGCCGGCGGCGGCAGTAGATGCCTTCGTCGGACACGTCGTAGCCATGCCACACGGAGTCTGCCGTAGCGAGATCAAGGGTTCCGATGGTACCCGCGATATGGCTCATATAATAGCGGCCCACCACATCATGCGTATTGCCTAAGCCACGACCGCTTGGGCCGGGACTGTTCAGCAGCAAGCGCGGCACTTCCAGTCCACCGGTCGCAAGTACATAGGCGCGCGCTGCCACGGTAAAGGCAGAACCGCCAATTACCCGCACGCTGGCAGCTCCGACAGTCCTCAAAAAGCCGGCTCGCATGGGCAATTGACACAAGTTGGCATGCTGCAGCACGCGTATGCGGCTTTTCTTGAGACGTTCGCGATAGCGCCGGCCGAAATTCGTTGGGCAACTAAAGCGCTCGAGGGTATTGGATAAAAATACCTCGCTTTCGAAGCCGCCGATCATCGGTTGCAGTGGCCTGTCGAATGCATCTTCGGCGGTGTACGCAAATTCTCCAGCTTCACATAGCCGGTTCGCTCGAGGATAAAACGGCATCAGATCCGACATCGTAATTGGCCAGCCGCTATTTGCTATGTAATCCCTAACCTCGAAATCGATGGCGTCGAGTGGCATGCACCGCCCGCCCCAGATATTGGTCGAGCCGCCGAAGTGACGTACTCGATAGTGCTCGGGAGGTGGATGCAGGCGATCGTCGACCACCGTGCCCGCGTACAACTGTTGAGTTGCCGGTTCGTTCTTATCCCCACCGCTTTCCAAAATGATCACGTCGAGCCCGCTTTCCTCCAGCGCGAGGGCGAGCGTGATGCCGGCGGCACCGGCACCCACAACACACAGGTCTGCGTGCAACACCGTACCGGCTGGAATTTTACGGGCGTCTACGATCATCGTTTGTTGAGGAAAAGGACGGAAGCGAAAAAATAATGCGGAAGGGGCCGCCGCGATGGTAGCCGATTCGCAACTTCTTCATGACGTATTTCTTGGCCAAAACAAATTGTTTTCCTAAACGCCCGTTGTGTGTCTCTTCGCACAGAAGACAGGTTTTTTTAAATTCAGTATGCATGCCTTGGGCAATAACGAAACGTTGAAACTTACATGTCTACGCATGACAGGGCGCTACCGCGAGTCGAGACGCGAGTGGGGAACATCGTCCGTGTCGCGCTGAGACAAATGGAGCCGAGACCAAATGAACACCGTACCTTTCTTGACTGCGGAGCCAAGCCCGTCGGTACGCGCTGAATTTCGCTCAATTATCACATTATTTGGACTTGATATTGACGCCGTGACGCTCGACAACGCCGTCGGCTTGCTATGCAATGCCGCGTTGCAGCGCGATGGCCGTGCGCAAGTTGCCGTGACACCGAACGTTGATCACGTCGTGCGACTAGACACGCATCCGGACCTTCTGCAGGCTTACCGCACGGCGGATTACATTTTCGCCGACGGTATGCCGATAGTCTGGGCTAGCCGTCTGTTCGGCAAGCCGCTGCCGGGACGCGTGACGGGCGCGGATCTTCTTTCGGGGCTGTGCGGACGCGCGCACGCCGGCGGCTGGAAAGTAACTGTGGTGGGAGGGCAACCGGGTCAGGAGGGCGCCATCATTGACGGCTTCGCGGTGCATTACTCTGGACTCAACGTCGAAGTCATTGCGCCCTCGATGGCATTCGATCCGACTGGCCCCGAGGGTGACGCGATCGCCGAGCGGGTGTTAGCAGGCGACCCGGACATCATTTTCGTCTGCGTCGGCATGCCGAAACAAGAACGTTGGGCGCTTCACCACGCCGACAAGTTCCCGGGTGGCGTCATGTTGTGCGCGGGCGCAGCCGTTGAGTTTGCGGCTGGGCTTCGGCGACGAGCGCCGGTCTGGATGCAGCGTACAGGCCTCGAATGGTCTTGGCGCGTCATGCAGGATCCGAGACGGCTTTGGCATCGGTACCTGATCGACGACCGTCGCTTTTTTAGTATTTTTTGGCAAAATTGGCGTACTACTCGCCGGATTTGATTCGGCAATGCTGCAGTCGATCAACTCTCGAGGGGGCACTCAGAACGGATTGGGCGGAATGCAGCCACCGGTGCCATAATCCAGATTTCCGCCGCGAAGACGATCGGTTTCACAGCGGGAAACGCGTTTAAGGTTGCCGTGAAAGCCTATTAAAGCCGCTGCGGCCCTTCTATGTGGGCAAGGGCTGGCGATGGCAATCGACGAACCCGAAGGCAGTATTCCGGCTGGAAGAAAGCGCCTGTAATGGTGATGGTCACATTGCGCTCAGAGCCGCCCCGCGTCGGCTTGCGCAGCCCTTGGTTGCGATGCCGCCGTTCGGCGTGTACGGGAACGAATTGCGTGTCGGACAACCTCAAGCACCGTTTTAAATCCACGAGTCGAGAATCTTCTGCCCAAGGACCTCCATACCAAATCGGCGATCGAGACCAATAACGAGTGGTGCCCCTCGATTGTCTTTCTGGATATCCGGATGCCGGAAATGTCCGGGGTTGAAGTCGCGTCGCAGCTAAGAGGCACTTCTCGAGACAGGCAGCACCCTACTTGCTTCTAGCGCGGACGTAAGCTCGACCGATGTTGAGCGCTACAAGACTGTGCTGGCTTCGATGCAGTCTGTGCCAAGCCCGCTGATCCCGAACGCCTCCTAGCTTTAGCCGAGTATTTCCTGCAAGACCAACCATGAGATTCAAAAACCGTTCAACTTACTCAAGGCATTATCGCAACCGATACGCAAGATCCGCAGTCGTCTGCGGCGGCTGCGGATTATTTATCGACACTTCTGCACAGGATAATCAGAAGCCTATCCGTACACCTCCTGTCAAGCTGTAAGCGGTGCGTCGCGCCGCAATTTCCGTCTGAGCCCCGACGAACAGATAGCCCAGTTTAGCCACTCGCACGGTGCCGCCTAAATTCAGCTGACCAAACTGGCGTCCGCTATGCGGCGACTGAATGGTCATGGTTTGACCTGCAAGTTCCGAATCTACGCTGGTCCGTATTAGACTGCCTGTGTCGGTTCCAACGGCCGCACTAAACTTGTAGGTGAAAAGTTGCGTTAGCGGATCTTGCGACAGCGATCCACCTGACAAGCCGGCAAGAAAGCGTGTGCCGCTAGCAGAATAATCACTCAAGGACAGTGCTGACACGGATGTTGTACCTTCGTTCGCCCCGTCTCGCTGCTCGTGTTGATAGACAGCTCTGACGAACGGTTCCAGCCGATGCCCGGCAAATTCGACGGGGAGCCGTGCCCCGAGGCTGGCGATAATGTCATGCCCATGGTTACCCGAACCCAGGTTGCCTGCGAGACCGAGCACATCGGCCCGCGTGGTGGTCCAGCTTTGTGCGCCGTAGCCAAAGATTCCGTCTACAAGTAACCGCCCGGCCGCGTGCTGACCATAGAGGAATCCGAGGTTTTCCTGGATTGACCCGCCACCTCCATCTGTGGAGACATCTGTGTCTGCATGCGAGAAGCCAAGACCGAGTCGCGTGGTGCCACTTCGAACGACATCGGCACCGACGGTTACTTGGTTACTGCGAGCAGTGAATCCGGTTGCATAACCGTCGCTGGACGTATGGTCATTGTTATGCGACACGTTCGCCCACAGCATTTCACTGCGCCCGAGGTCCGCAGCAGGCCCGCTTCCCAAATGGTCGGTTATCTGGCTCTGTGCAGCACGAGCGGCTTCTGGAGCCGCCGCAGCCATATCAGCATGCACCTCGCCTGCAAGTCCCTTGGCTACCGCGTTTAATTGCGATGAGTTAGCTGCAGCTACTGCATACATCAGTTGACTTTGACGATCGGTGGTCGTGCCGTTGTCCTGGGCAACCATGCCCCGGTCAAGCAGGTTTCCAAGGCCACGCACGTTCGCATTGCTTGCGTTGAAAGAAGATGCGTACGACTGTGGCGTTACGCGCAAATCGATGCTATTACTGCCGTCCATATTGTAGAACGCCTGTAGGCGAGTGCCAGCTAGCAGCCCGTCGGTAGGTTGCGCGATGCCGTTGAACCGACCGACGATGCCACCATCAGCAGTGACGATTCGGAAGGTGTCTCCAATACTTGGCGTGTACGTGTTCGAAGCGTTACCTGCGATGCCTCTCAATGTCGGTTGCAGCGTGCCGTTCGCAATAAATTGGTTCCCAGCGCCCTGCACGAGTACGCGCGAGTAGTTGCCCGCCCCCGTTGCTGTGCCCAAGCCGTCTATGTTTTCCTCAAAGGCACTCCCATTGTTCATGGTGACAGTGCCGTTCACAATGAGCGTTCCGGTCGAGTCGCCCGGTGCAAGCTTCCCATTAACTGAGATCGGCCCATTTATTACGCCTACCCCGCGCAAAGTGCCCTGGTCGAACACCTGAACGTTGCTATTAAGTGCGCCGTTGGCTAACAAAGTGCCGTCAGCCACGCACGTTCCGTTTGGAAGCGTTGCTGCCCCCGTCATATTCAAAGCGCCTTTACCCGATTTGGTGAAACACGACGAGTCTGCAGAGGCGACGAGCTGTCCAGAAAGCATTGCTGTTGTACCGGCTGCGACATTGACCCCCGATGCTCCGGAAATCAAAACTTGCTGGCCGGTCCCGAGACTCGCTACTGTATTGAGCGTACCGCCGTTCAGTACGATCGCCCCGGTCCCGAGCGAAGATCCGGAATCAATCTGAACGGCGCCGCCGTTAATGAGCGTGCCTCCGCTGAAAGTGTTGTTGCCGCTCACAACTAGTGTTCCGTCACCGTTCTTCTGCAGTCCGCCGATGCCCGTCAAGTTTCCTTGTTCAACCAAGGTGACGCCGTTCAAAGTGGTCAACGACGCGCCTTCTGCTCCGATATCCACGTTGCGCGCGGTGGACATGGAACTGGTCACCGTAAGATCTCCACCGTGGAAATGAATCGCGCTCGCTGAGTCACCGAGATTAGCATCGGACGAAATATGCAACGAGCCGCCGTTCAGCGTCGTCCCGCCGGTGTAAGTGTTTGCACCGCCCAGCACCAGCGTTCCGCCGTTGACCGTCGTGCCGCCTTGGTGTGATGCAACGCCATCAAGCTCAAGGGTACCCGTACCGTTCTTGATCAGACCACCTGTGCCGCTGACCGTACCGCTGTTGGTCATCGCGGTGCCCGCGTCGGTATTGATCGTGCCGTTGCCGGCGAGGGCGATGTTACGCGTGCCGGTCACGTCGCCTGTCGTGTGCAGTGTGCTGCCGTTGAGCGTCAGCGCGCCTGATGCGTCGCCCAGGTTCGCGTCCGAATAAACTTCCAGCGTACCGCCATTGACCGACGTTCCGCCGGAGTAGGTGTTGGTCCCCGACAACGCGAGCGTTCCTGCGCCCTGTTTGACTAAACCACCGGATCCGTTAATCGCTCCTGAAAACACAGTAGACGTGCCGTTTGCTCCAGCGGCCAAGGTTGCGCTGCCTAGGTCCACGGTACCCGCGCCTGCCAACGAACCGACAGTTTGACTGAAGCCGTTCAAATTAAGGTCGGCGCCTTGCGCCACAGTTACGGCAGATTGCTGTGAAAGCGCGTTGTTCGCGCCTGCTTGCAGCGTGCCCTGAGCTACGGTCGTGGCGCCGGTATAAGTGTTCGCACCCGACAACGTCAGGACGCCAGTGCCGGCTTTCGTCAAACCGCCCGTGCCAGTAATTCCTTGCGCCACGTTTGTGTTGTATTGCTGCGTGTCGATGGTTCCGCCGCTAGCGTTGAGCGTGATGCTACGGGTCGGTGCAAGATCGAAAGAGGATCCTAGTTGCAATGTCCCACCGTCGAATGTTAGCCCGCCGGAAGTAGCGCCAAGGTTCGCGTCGGAAGCAATATTGACAGCGCCTCCATTAAGGGCGACTCCGCCGATGCTGGTGTTAGAACCTGTCAGACTAAGTGTTCCGTCGCCCGTCTTAGTCAGCACTCCCCGCCCATCAATTGCCCCAGACAAGGTCAAGTTATGGCCCGCTGTATCGACAGTGCCACCTGGATTGTCGATGCTGACGATGTTGCCCAGCGACGAGTCGGCTGTGGGGCGGACCGTCCCGCCCTCAAAGATGATCGGATCGGACACCTGTGTCTGATCGACGACCGTGCCAGTGGTTAACCGGGGCGCGGTATTATTAAGGTCGGCGGTAATGATCGTAACGGTGTTGGAAAGGATCGACGCGTTCGTCGGTGCCCAGACTTGCGTCGGATTTGCAATCGGAACGTAAGTGAACGTGTACGTCCCGGCGCTCAGACCTATAAATGTTCGGCCTTGCCATGCGTCGACCGCCTGTCCGTAGGTATTCACCGGCTGGAGCGTCGTCGCTGTTCCGCCAGAGTAGAAGTTTGTACTTCCGTCTATGAGGCCGGTCGGCTTTGTATAAGTCAGGAGGTCATAAGGCAGGGTCTGGCTGTACCCATTCGTGCTGGTAAGCGACATTGACCCTTCGTTGTAATTCGCTTCGCTCGTCGCATGGTACGTGCCGTACCAGAAGCTGAGCGTATTGTTTCCCGCGTTCTCGTAGCCGATCGATATTGTATGAGCGCTTACACCTGCGGAAGCTAAGGCTGCGGCCAACGCAAAAGGTGCTATGCGAAATCGTGCAACACGGCGGTTCACTGAACAAGCCGAAGTTGTTTCGGCACAGCCTACGACGACTGAAAATAGGCATTACCAAGTCCGCAGATATTGGCAGATACGGTTTTCCCGGCGATCTTGGTAATGCGAAAGGTTAAAGCGACTTGTCTCATTCGTGGGGCTCAATGTTGATTGGGGGCGACAGTAATTGGCATATCAACCGCGATTTAAATGCACGATTGAATAGGCGTAGTAGCGAACGCATATTAGAAATTGGTTTTTGCTTTAACGTTGAAATGGTAAAGCTCTGGCCGGGCCGGCAAAGCGGTGATTAGAGCGTTGTTTTACGGCTTGATCGGCGACTTGAAAGAGATGCGTTAATTTCTCATCAAAATTTGATGTTATTTATCATACCAATGATGCGGCACGCCGCCTTCACTCTCTCCACCCGTTCGAGACAAGAATTAGCAAACGTTTGCGAACAAGGCCGAAAATAGTACCGATTTTAAAGCGTTGAAACGTTCAATTATTCATCTGATGTTTAGGTTTTTGCTTTCGTTACTTCCTTTCTTCAGACGCAATATATTAACTAAAATCAATCAGCAACATAGGTGGTACTCAGGATGTTCAACGCACGCCCACTGTGATGGAGTAGTAACTTAACAGTGCAGCGCATAAAAACATCGAACGCGGACGTTCGCTTTGGGGATCCGAGGCAAAGGGACCACAAATGATTGTGTTGAGCGGGGCGTAGATTGGTCGCACCGTTGTCTAAAGACTGGGTTGGCGCTGCCGGGAGTGACCCTCGCATTGCGGTCACTGCACCGAAAGCAGCGCAGTGTCTTGCAATGATTTTCAATGTGAACAATGCAACAAAACGGGTGGTTTGACGCGCATAACATCAACCGTCGTCAATAGAGCGGATCGGATCTCGAAGGCGGTGCGCCCACTGAATCATCGTGTGCTTAATGCGTTGCTAGCTGACGTAAGCCCAAAAGCGAGAACACGCGAAGTGGTCCCGCACTAACTCTTAAAAAATAAGCGTTCTCTAATAAATAAATTCATGAGTCAGGCATAAGGCCCATACCTTTCGGATCGACGTTAAAGTCGCGCAGAAGCTGTAATGTGTCCGACCGTCCTGCAGCTTAATTGCGTTGACGAAAGGATTGTTTTTAGCTCGCGCGTCACTGATGAGAGGCGACAGCTTGCGCGGTTCGTGACAACGTTAGTTTCGGACTAAAGGGGCGAACGAGCAACTGGATCTGAAGACGACGCTGTGCTATGAATTCCACCAAACGCGCCGGCCGATTAGTCTGTGGAGTAGGAACTTTAATGAACTGGCGGGTTAGAACGGATAGGACACCTACTCGCCAAGATCGTAAGATTGCTCTCGCATGAGCGACGCCGGCCACCGTCGGTCTTTATATGACTATTTGCTATCCTAAGCATGAGTCCGCTACCAGCTAAAAAGCGCGCAACGAAAGCGCTTGAATCCCAGCATAAGTCGCGCGATGCCTTTCATCGCTCAAGTCCTGCTTTGCGTCGTTCGGATGTTTCGCTTGCCGAATTTTAACCGGCGCCTTGCGCTCGGCATTGTTCGAATTGGCCTTGAAGACTCGCGCCGCCTTATCAATCGTTACCACATCCAGTTCGCCATTTTCGTATCGCGTTTAGAAAATAGCTTCAGGCCGCGGCTGTGTTCTGCTTAGCGCGGAGCAAGAAGTCAACACTGTGGTCAGCCGCCGTCGACGGTTCGATACAAGTACTTTGTATTCGCCCTTGACCTTGACGGACATCTCATCCATTCGCCAACTTCGAGCGACGGCTATTACAGGGCCCGATGCCTTCCCGAGCGCAAGCAGCAATTTGATAGCTCACCGTCGAATGGTCGGCTGAACCGCCCGCTCGGACATCATTTCCTCCATACGACGCGAACCTGATCGCTAAGCCGTGCATCAATGTAAGAATTTCAGTAATAGGTTTTCGGGTAACAAAGCCGTTTCAGCGCCTTGCCCACAGTTGTGTTCGAGGTCCTGATCATTCGTCATATCGCTCGTCTCAGATTAGCCACCATATCAGGATCAGCTTATGCCACGGAACCCGATTGACTGCGCATGGCGAGCAAGATTGCCTCATGATACTCTCTTCGTGTCGTGACGCGTAGCTTGCCAACCTTTGGCTGAGCTAGCTAAATGTTAAGAGTTTAGTGGCGGTTCCGAACAACATGGATGAATGAAATGCCTTTGCCTTTCTCAGCGAAAACTTCGAGATTAGCGCATTGTTCCGCGCGTTCGATTAAACTCAGTCGCCGCTAGGCCCGCCATTTTTTTGGCTTTCGCATCTCGCCAGATCCCGACACCATCCAGGTGTAGCGGAATTTGCTATACCGTCGGTCGTGACATCACAGAGGGAAGGGCCGCCGCGGCTGGGTATATACGGCTTAGGAGCACTGCGACACGCGAAAAAGACGGAGGCGGTCGGGCAGCCCCCCGGCGGCATCGCCCACCACTTCAACATTTTGTTGGGCGGTATCGCCGGTAGCTCGGAGCTTCTGTGTCGGCGCCTTGCCCATGGACGCGCCGACGTCATCGAGCGACATATTAATGTGGCTCGGTCATCCACCCAGCGCGCGGCCGCCCAGACGCATAGACTCTTGGCCTTTTCGCGACGGCAAACACTCGACCCGATAGCGACTAACGTTAACCGCCTCGTTGTCGGTATGCATGATCTGATTCGCGGATCCGTCAGCCCCAGCGTACATGTCGAGGTGGTGGGCACCTGCGGCCTTTGGCTAACGAAGGTTGATCCGTCACAACAAGAAACTTCTTTATTGAACCTTGCAATAAAACGTCCGTGACGCCAAGCCAAAAGGCGGCCGTATCACCGTGGAATCGCTAACAATGGCTGATGAACGGGCGGCAAAGGAGCGGGATATAGTTTCAGGCCAATACATCTCTTTGTGCGTCTGGGACACCGACGCAGGCATGAGCCCCTGAGATCATCACACGGGCGTTCGATCCGTTTTATACTACAAAGCCTTTAAAGCAAGGAACCGGGCTCGGCTTATCGATAGTACACGGCTCTGCCAGACAATCCGGCGGACAGGTCCGATATGCTGCGAGTGCCCGCAAGGGCACGACCATGTGCATATACCTGCCCCATGCCGTTGGCGAACTTGATACGACCGAGCTTATCGACGCTGATCCGTCGACTCAGCGTGTGCGTCACGAGACCGTCCTGGTATCGACGATGACGAGGCAATCAGGATGCTGATCTTCGACGTGCTCAAGGACGCTAGATACAACGTGTTAGAGGCAGCAGCAACGGCGGAATCTGGTGCGTTGGTCGGGCTCATCAATAATGCCGCGATTGTCGGGCCGGTCGGCCGGGTCGACGAGGGACGGTCGCTCTCTCTAGACTTTATGCGGTCGACGTCATTGGCCTATTACGGCTTGCAAAGAAACGGTGCTTCGCATGTCGACAAGGGACCGCGGCGCCGGTGGCCAAATCGTGGACATGTCCAGCCGTATCAGCACGGCGGAAATCAGTCAGGTACCGCTACTTACCGGAACCACAAGTTCTTACAATTTGCCCGATATCGAGATGAAACCGAGGAAGAAGGGACCAGGAGAGGTGCAGCAGATTTGTTCTGTCCCCGTAGAGGTTTGCTCACGACTTTGTTCTTAGATGACGCGAACTCATAAACATATCCTTGCCTACAGGGAGTAAGCTTTGAATAGTATCAGACGCTCAATATGACTGGATGTCGCTTCATTCGAGCACGCGCTATCGAATTACGACTCCATATTCGAGCAGCCATGCATTGATTTTCTCTCAGCGAACCGAGGTCAATCGGGTTATGCTGCTGCGGCATCGCAATGCAGTTCCGCGCGGGGGTTCTGCGGTGTCTTGGCAATCGATTCGGCATTTGGCAGAATGCCGAGCGCCGGCTGATCCCCCGACCCGCTAAAAGGTTTGCTACTTTGGGCCGCCGAGTACGTCCACGTTGCAACCAATGAACCATGCAAGCGCGGGCGCCATCTGGGCGAGTGAGACCGACGCGACTCGGCGCGCCGCGTCGTCCAGAACGGGCGCGGTGCGCAATTTGTCCATGCGCACATACTCTGCAAAGTCGACCCTTGTCTGAGCGAGCGAAACTATTGCGAAAGCCGCCGACTTCGCCCGCTGAGCGTCTACATTCTGGCCGGGCGATGTTTCATCAATCAACTTAAGCGCCTTGACGAGGTCGCGCAAGGAATTCCGTAGGCGCCAGGCAGGGTACGACGGGCGTCGTGCGAGAAAGAGAAAGCGTTTCCCGCTGTCACGTCCAAGTGCAACAACCGCGCTTTCGCGCTCAAGATAGACCTCCTCTGACGCCGGGACGAGTTCAATGTGATCGTCGATGAATTGGGCGGTACGAAGGCTTTGTGGCACTGTATCTCGCTGAAAGGCCACGCATTTCTCTTGTCCAACGCTTTCACCTTTATCCGGCGCACAAGCTAAAGCAGACCCAGCTAGGAAGAAAAACATTGCTAGCGGCATTCCTCCGATTACACTTTCCATTCCGTGCCTCCGGTTATGTCCGGTCAGCTTAGCGGTGCGGTCCCGTTCTGTTTGTTGCTACGCCCACATTTGGTGTGCAGTTCGATTTGGGCTGAATGAATACGTGGGTGCTGGTGGGCAGCTCATTGAACTGCCGTGGACGTCGGATTGTCTGCTCGACCCTCGCGTTACTTACAGCACAGGCAACGGGTCGTACTTGGAGAGATTTCCCCGCAGTGATTCTCCCGTAGTCAGACTTCGGCATCGTGAAGCTATCCGCAAACTGCTATCCCTTTCGTTCTGTGTATAAGACGTAAATTATTTTTAAAGGTCCCGCTGCAGATCAACTTGGCACCATGCACGATTGAGAGAAATTGTTGAGTTGCTGGGCGATTCAGATGACGAGCAATCAGGACTCGTGAATCGGAGCTGCACAAGCGCCTTCAGGACATCAGAAGCAACTTTCCGCAGGTCGCGGCTGTCTCGGTGCTCGGGCCGACCGCTGATTGCTGGTGAGCAGCGGACCTCACCGGCTCCGCGGTGTCGACTGCAGAACGTGAAGATTTTCGCTCAGCGGGTGGCATCCATTCCGATACCTCTTTTTCTCTACCCATGTGAGGGGCTGTCGCGGGCGTCGATGTATTTAATACAACGCTGGCGCGAACGACTTCGCATGGCCGTTTGCATCAGAACGGCTTACACTTCGTTCAAATCAAAAGCCCCGCTCGGAGCGAAGCTTGTCATTCGTATATTTATGGGTCAATGGCAGCGGTTTTCCCAATGGTGATGAACGCGAACCTTGTGGCACTCGCGGTGGTGCGAGTAGGCGAACGTCGGAGCAATAGATCCAAAGGTCATGGCGGCAGCGGCCAAAGCAAGGATTACTTTTTTCATGAGCGTACCAACTGAGTGAAAGGATACGATCCTAGCAGCGTTAGATTACATCGCTTGTAAGCTAAATGCTTGATAAGCGGCGGAGTCGCCACGTGCGATTATGGTGAGTAGGCCGAGTAGTGGGATCGGTGCGCCGCTGTCATCGTGCGATTTCGCCGATTAGGCATTCGTCGACCCTCGACGCGTCCAAGCAAACTCTCATATTCCTCCTCTCAAATTTCGCGAATAATCGGCAGCGTAAGCTCGATATCATTCGCGAAAGCCGGCGGCCACCGTCTGCTGGCCTTGCGCAGAAATTTAAATGCGTGGCTATGGGAGATGCGATGGAATTCAGCGGCGGGCAGTCATGGAGCAATGACATCGGTGCCGCATTGGCCTCAGCCATGGACAGCGGAAACCTTCGTCGCCGTATATGACGCGGACGACAAGTTACGATATGCGAGCGCCGCATTCAAACACTTGTTTCAATTGGACAGTGTCGATGCCACGATGACGTTCGACGACCTCATTAAGAGGGGAGCGTTGCGCAATTGCGGTCCCCGCATTGACTGCGGCGTTGTCATTTCCTTCATCGCAGAAATGCAAAAACGAAGGCGGCAACAAGCTGGGCAGCGCTGTTTTGCTACTGACACGTTGGACGGAGGATGGTATTGGATGACGGAGACGGTGCTCGAGAACGGTTGGATTATCGTTATCGGCTCGGAGATTTCGCCGCTGAAACATTTAGAGCTGACGTTGACAAAGGCTCACAGCGAAGCCTTGAACGAGGCACGCACTGATTTTCTGACGGGCCTGCCTAACCGCCGGCATATTCTGTCTTATCTGGATATCTTGATTTCCACATTGTCGGGATCCCACAATGCCCAGACACCACTATCCATCGCGGTGGCGGATCTCGACCGTTTCAAATCAATCAATGAGAATTTCGGCCATCTCGTGGGAGACGATGTCTTACGAGATTTCGCCCACCTTGCCCGAACGACAACGAGACGTTCCGACGTTATCGGGCGCGTCGGTGGCGAAGAGTTCTTGGTGGTCATGCCGGGCACTACTACAGATGACGCAAAAGCTGTCCTAGAAAGACTGAGGCGAGCAGTGGAGGCGCGGTTGGTTCCGGTAAAGGGGGGAAGCGTGGTGCGCTACACGCTGTCGGTCGGGATCACTCAGGTGTCGCCTGCAGACTCGGTCGATGGTGCGATCGGCCGTGCCGACGCGTCGCTGTACAAATCAAAGAAACTTGGGCGCAACCGTATCTCGGTCGACATTTCGGTTGACGCGTGAGCCTGAGTGCTTTGTGCGCAGGCGCCCGCCCGTCGCGTAAAAAACGCTCACCCCCAGTCCAAGGTCTGTGCGATTCCAAATAAAGTTTTAATGCTTTTCAAGGACAACAGTTTGGTCAGCCGGCAATCAAATCCTGCGACTTGTGCTCTCGACTTTCTTCTCCGAGGAGACATAGGATGGGACCATATCTCACTCATCATTGCCGTGTTGGTCGTTGCTGCTGCATGCTATGCGCACGCAGCAATCCCGAGGTTTACGGGAAGCACGACACACCGACCGGTCGCTCATTCCGTCCTGCTGGTTGTGAGATGTGCCTGCGGTGTCGTGAGCTTAGGGATACCCGGTCTAACGGTTGCAAGTTGGATGACATTTATTATTGGGTTCGGCATCGTGCATGTGCCTGCCGCAGCGTTTTTGTTCGTCAAGCACTTACGCAGATCCGGGCGATCATAATGACTGGACCGGCTCGGATTCATGCACATCGACAGACGTTCTCAATGTGCAGCACACAGTTCCCTTGACAGCATAGTGCCGCATAATCATAACCAAGGGCCCAGCAAACGGACAATGCCTTGCGCCATCGCTGATTCGGTGAACAGTGGCGCCGACGGATCGTCGAACATTCCCGCGCCATGCGGCGTAGAAATGTTCCTCGCACGTGCCGGTCCCCACCTTTATCTGAAAGCGCTCAGTTGTAACCCAGCTGAATGGATCAACGATGGCTATCTCAACAGCCCGAGAGAACTGCAGCCTATCCTGTCCTTTAAGCGGTGAAAACACCAATCGCAAAGGGGCATCCATGTGGGCAGTTTTGTAGGCACAGCGGTGACCCATTTATCTGAGTTTACGCTAGCTATCTGAGTTTACGCTAGCCATCGCTTGACGCCCTCTTCAATGCCTCATGCCCCATCAAGCAGCACATTCCTACCGCTAACCCGCCGTAGAACCGGTAACCCATGAGCGCCGTCCACACGAAGGCAAAAGCGGCGAGTAGCAGCCATATCAGCGGCATCCAAGACCGCCGCCCGCTCCCTGCCGTTTTTTGTTCACTCCTCATCTTGCCTCTCATCTTTTCTCTTGTCGAGTTCGACGATTTTGGGGCAGTGCGTCACTGCCTGCAAGCGTTACTCTACATTTCGGCGGATGGGGCAAGGTCTCCCGGGCATTAGCCTTATTGTTGTCGCGCCACAGTTTTCAACGTAAAAATTACGTGAGGCGCAATCGTTTGCGATTATTCTTCAATCCATCCGATTTCCTTCCTAGGCTATCCTGCTTAGTGGCGGTATCTTCTTCGTGGATTATCTGATCTAAGTCGTCCTTGTCGGCGATAGCAGCGTCAATCACCGCAGCGATTTGTGAAGTTACGTCGTCAACTGAGCCGATAAATTCGCCCACATTTTTTACATTCGCATGGACAAGGCTGCCTTGAATTGTGAAAGTGCCACCGATTTTGCCACTAATCCAGCTTCACCTTTAACCACTGAAGCGGACTCTTTGATCACCAAAATAACCTGCGTCGCCATCTTCAAAATCTTCAATTTTGATAATCTTATTCAACAACAAAATGACAAATTCAATATCCGCTTCTAAAGATAGAATACATATGCGAGAAAAGAGTGGTTCGGGCTATTACAAAGATATATGGGCGCTAATCGCGCACTATGTGAAATACGAAGGGAATGATAGTTTTAGTTATTTGGAATTGAAGTTGTGCTACGGTAGATGAATGCATAGGCGTATGGCATTTACAGCGCGAATTCGTGTAGGGTTATCCACCGGGCTGCCGCCCGCTTTTCTATAGCGAGAGGCGAGCAGCCCGGTGGATAACCCGGGGCGTAGGCGATTTCGCTTGTTGCACGTTGTCCGTTTATGGGCGATCTACAACACGCTTCTGGGGGAACGATCATGGGTGCAGACAGCGCTTTGGTCGAACCGGATTGGGGGCGATATCCGCTGATCGCTTCAAACTGTTACGCACGCCGGTGGATAGACAGTTGCTCATCGCTCGGCCTGGCAAGAAATACAATAACGGCATACATGTACGCGGTCGAAGGCTTCCTACGGTTTGCACAGGAGCATGGCGTTGACTTGCCTGGCACATCGCACGAAGTCATCGCACGATATATCGGAGATATGCGCACTCGACCGAGGCGATCGCGGCCCAATGAGACTCGGACCGGCGCAGGCGGCTTCTTATCGAATGCGACATTGCAGCAGCATATTACTGCGGTCCGTTTGCTCTTCGAGTTTATGATCGATGAAGGACTACTCAGGACCAATCCTGTCAGCCGCGGCCGCTACACATCATCCAGTCGCTTTGGCGCGGGCAGCGAACGAGGCTTCGTCCAGAGATTTCATAAGCTACCCTGGATTCCAACGGAAGAGCAGTGGACGACCCTGCTCGCTGCGGTTCGTGAAGAACCGATGCGAAATAGGTGCATGCTGGCATTTGCTTACGATGCAGCGCTGCGCCGAGAAGAGTTGTGTCGGCTTCGCAGCAGTGACCTCGATCCAGCGCACCGATTGCTGCGCGTTCGCGCCGAGACAACCAAAGGGCGACGCGAGCGAGTTGTACCGTATTCGGAGACGGCAGCAGAGTTGCTGCGTGACTACCTTCGGCACCGGCCACCAGGGCGAGATCGGCACGCATTGTTCCTGTCTGAGTCACCTCGCAATCATGGAGCGCCAATTACGTTGTGGACGTGGTCCAAGGTTGTCCGGTCCATCGCCCTCCGCGCCAACGTTCCGGCGTTTTCTACTCATACGCTTCGACATCTGTGTCTAACCGATCTTGCCCGATCGGGCTGGCAACTGCATGAAATTGCGCGATTTGCTGGCCATCAGAGTCTGGAGACGACGCGACAATATATTCATCTGTCTGGACAGGATCTGGCAGATCGGTTCGCAAAGACAATGCGGCAGATCCATGCGTGGCGCGTGGAAGCCCTGGCGGCTATTACTGATGGGCAGTAACCGTCATGAACAAACCTCTTACTGGGCGCACTCAGACGTCAGCCTCCGGCGCCCGTGCTTGGGCCTGGCCATTGCGGATCCCGGCCTATGACCGCGGAGGCGCTTTGACAACTGCAGAGCATCGAATATTGATATACGGGCTTTCAGAGGCGACGCGGACCGAACGCAAGGCAAGCGTGATACTCGACGAGTTGGCTGGGGTCGAGCGGTTGCTGACGCCGATCAACGACGCTCTTGCCGTGGTGGACGGCGAAGGCGGATGTGGCGATCGCGTCAAGGTAATACTCCTTCACCACTGTGTGCGGCAAAGGACTACATTCTGGGCATGGGACAACACCGTCTGGCGCAAGGTGATAGGGACAAGCCAACGTTCGTTTGCCTTGGCCAACCACGTAATAACTTGCGCTGGTGGTGAGCGAGAAGCGTTGATCGCCGTCGCCTATCTACTCCAATGTCTTAACGACACCTTCTGTTTCAAAGGGTTGAAACGGGCTGCCCTGGCAGAAAAGGTTTTTGGCAAGGACCATGTTACTGCGACGTTGAAGCGGGTGACAGATATCGCGGCGAAGTGGGGTTATCGAAGTTCCAACAAACTGCTGATGAGCATGGTTGCCGAACTCCTGCTCATGAACAGACAGCCGGACCTTGAATCCCTGACTGCCGAGCGCATCGAGGAAGCTCGTGTCCGTTGGTGCGACTCGATTCCTCGCAGCTGCCTATTCTTCCTGTTGACACGCGCCCTGACGGGATTAGGGATCGTTTTAGATGAGCCCAAGGTGCGCGATACCGTTGACAGAGAATTCATACATGCGGCGGGGATCGCAAGTATTGCCTCGGATTGGGTCGCGATGGTGGAGCAATGGGAGGCGACCACCACACTAACAGTTCCCAGCCGCCGGCAGTTTCGACGCAGGATTCTGAAAGCTGGTCGCTGGATGAAAGACCGGCATTCCGAGATCACCCGCGCCGATCAGTGGACGCGTGAAACGGCAGCAGAATATGTCGCCGCCGTGGACCGGATGCGTGTCGGAGACTATGTTTGGAACACTGCCGTTTTAAGCGGCAAATCTGGCAAACCGATTGCAGCGCGCTCCAAAAAAGCGCTGCTTGATTCGATGCGGTGCTTTTTCGCTGATGCTCAAGAGTGGGAATGGATACCGCGTCGCTTTGATCCGTCTCGCGCGTTCGCGACACCCCGTTCGGTGAAATCACTCATAGGGCCTTCGCCGCGCACTATTGCCGACGATCTATGGGCCAAGCTTCTGTGGGCGGGGCTGAATCTGACGTTGAGTGATCTTCCCCTACACGGCAGCGCAGCTTCTGGCAGCAACAATCTGCATGGGAGTCGTCGCTGTACTGGCGGCTACTATCCACTCGAGATGATGCGGGCATTGAGCATCGTATGGCTCTTCGCCGGATTACGTAGCGACGAGATCGTACGACTGCCAGTTGGCTGCGCGCGGAAGGAACCGTTGACAGGAAATCTGGGTGAGCACTGCTGGATGCTCGATGTTCCGGTACACAAGACTGGAACAGCGTTTTCCAAGCCAATCGATGCCGTCGTTGGGGACGCAGTCCTGGCTTGGGAGCGAGTGCGCCCGGTCCAGCCGCTCGCCGTCGACAATAAGACTGGCGAGCAGGTTGAATTCCTGTTCTCGTATCGAGCGAAAATGATCCCGCATAACTACTTGAACCGGCATCTGATTCCCATGCTGTGCCGGAAGGCAGGCATCCCAGCCGCAGACGCACGTGGACAAATTAGCAGCCACCGCGCACGCTCGACCATTGCGAGCCAGCTCTTCAATGCCAGGGAACCGATGACTCTGTTCGAACTGCAGGCATGGCTTGGTCATCGCTCCCCAGTCACTACGCAGCACTACGTGGCATTCACGCCCACGAAGCTGGCAAAAGCTTACTCGGAAGCGCAGTACTTCCAGCGGAACCTGAGGATGATGGAGGTGCTGATCGACCGGCAGGCTGTAGATGAGCGGAGCACCGATCAGCCGTGGCGCTACTACGATCTGGGCCACGGATTGTGTTCGTATGACTTCTTTGATCAATGTCCGCACCGCATGGCCTGTGCACGGTGCGACTTCTACGTTCCGAAGGAATCGACCCGTGCCGAGCTGCTTGCATCGAAGGCCGGGATGATTCGGATGCTGCAGGAAATCCCGCTCACCGACGAGGAACGACACGCGGTGGACGGTGACCAGGAGGCTGTCGAACGCCTTCTTCGACGCCTGGATGCGACACCAGCACCAGATGGCTCGATTCGGCCAAAGCGCTGAGTAGCCAATATCGTTCAATTCCACATAACTAGGGCTATCTACCCCTTCATTCGTGCGCGCTCCGACGTGCGGTAGAATCGAGGTGCGGGCGCCTTATCAATTACTTTCGAACGATGACCCACCCGAGAAGAAGACCAAACCGTCCATGGCGAAGCGCCCGACGAATTAGTCGGCATCCCTAGACCGGTGTTCCTTGCATTTCAGGGAGGTGGTGCCCGTCGCTGATCGGAAAAAAACTCGCCTTGATCGCCGATGCCCGCATGAGCAGCCACACGGACGCGGGCGTGATAGCCGAGCGCCTGCTATCCATCAGTGGCGAGGATGCCTAGACGATCCAGCGGAAATACCTTTCCGATTGGAGCGGCACCCTGTCGACGCGCTTTCTGATGCTTTCGAACGAGTTGCCACGCCTCAACGACGCCAGCGGCGCCTTGTCGAGCAGGTTTGTCATAGTGACGTTGCAAAACAGCTTTTTGGGTAAGGAGGACCACGGCCTGAAGGATCGCCTTCTGGGCGAATTGCCGGGCATATTCAATTGGGCGATCCAGGGATGGCGGGATCTGAACCAGCGTGGATATTTTGTTGAGCCGGCTTCGTCCCGCGACGCGGTCGAAGAGCTGGCGGCACTTACGAGCCCGACACGCCGCTTTGTCGGTAACCGTTGCACAGTCGGTCCTGGCAAGACCGTCGGCGTAGGCGACATATATGCTGCTTGGAAGCTGTGATGCGAGGAAGTTGGCAGGGACCATCCGGGGACCAGCGCGAGCCTTGGGCGTGACCTGCGTGCCGCCGTGCCGGGATTGGGCTCGAGGCAGCGACGGGATGTCTATGGGGCCACCCGTTACTACCACGGCATTGGACTGCTATGACCGACGATCATCCCGTCCTCGCCGAGTGGCGCGCGGGCTTCCGCTTGTTGCGAAAAATCGAACACCACCATGCCTTCCCGCTATTGACCTGGCGGCAGGTCGTGCGCGATGCCGAAATTTCTGCGTTTGCTGGGCAAGGCGCGCGTTTGATCTCGGCTGGACGACGCTCGACATCTTCGGGGTCGACACCGACAGCCCTTATCACCGCATCGATGCATCCGGCCTGATCTTCCACATCACCGGATTTCGCGTGTCCGACATCACTGCCCAGGCTGCCGTTATTACAGTGCCACGGCCTGAACACGCGCTGCTCTTCCGCCGGCGGGTGCCAGCCACAGGTGTGGTTCCGATCTGGGAGGCTTTCCAACCGCCAGAAGAAAGACGGATGCATATCTGAACTGTTCACCGAGTCCGCAGGGTCGATGCTTGCGCTCGATCTTGGCACCGTGACCGGCTGGGCCGTGCGATCCGCCCACGGCCTCGTCACCAGCGGAACGCTCGACTTCAAGCCCAAGTTTTTACATGCGTTTCCGCTGTCGCCAGCGCGGTCAGCCTTGGCTACGTCGCGCCTTTCTTCACCGCCGCCTTTTTTACTGCTAGCTTTTTAGCGGGTGCTTTCTTCGCCGGGGCCTTCTTCGCTGCTACCTTCTTCGCTGCTACCTTCTTCGCCGGGGCCTTCTTCGCCGCTACCTTCTTCGCAGCCACCTTTTTGGGTACATAGGGCGCCCGTTTACCGCCTCCGACGCCACCTGGCATAACATCTCCTGATGCGTTATTCAAACTACGACCGTGCGAAGAAGCTCGATACGGCGTTTGCAATCTTGTAAAGTCGGGCCATCTCCGTCGGGATGTACGGGTGGGCGATGAACCACACGACAAGACCGACAGCGAGTGCAGCAAACAGCTGGGCAAGAGTCACTCGTATTGCCTTCTTATTCGATGCGGCTTTATAAGAGCTGTAAATCAGCCAACGCTGAATGGCCGTTTATTTCAGACACGAACCGCCAGCGTTCTTGTCCGTGAATGGCGGGGTGACGCCAACTGGTTTGGCACCAGCCGTTAGCGCGTCAAAAACCTCGTAGTCCAAAAAACCGCCGTGATTCGACACCAAAAGCGCCCAAATCGCCAGGAGTACGGTCACAAGGAACATGCAAGCAGCCCAGGCTCGAATTTCGCCCGGTTCTGCTCCGGTAGTTAAGGTGCTGAGACCAACTAAAGCGCTTGCAATACTGGCAAGGCCAACGAGGCTCTGTGCTTTTCCATCCAAGACATCGGCGCGCTGCTTTTCCCATAGGCACAGGTTCCACCAAACGTCCGAAAAATGCTTGAGGATTTCCGTATCTGCGCCCGGCACCGCATCCAGGCGAGGATGTGCCACCTTTTGGATAAACTCGATCTGCTTCTCAGTAAGTGCCGAGGGCTTCTCGCCCAGTCGCTTATTTTTCCATCCGAACATGCTGCTCTCCGCGTCGTTTGCAGACGATTCAGACGCTCGACCGCGACCCGGAGGATAGCGGAATTTTGTTTCCCGTCAAAAAATAAGGGCGTTTTACGACCCTATTTCCTATATTGCGAAATGAAATTTAACGAGGTTTGGGGACGATTATCCCGCGATGGACTTCACGGAACGGCTAGGGCAACCCAAAGAAAATCTGTACCGATCACGACAATTTACCTCGTTGCTGCCGCAACGGCTTCAACGGAGGTTCAAAGTCGTATTTGTCCCGTTCGCGCTGATTTACGACCGTCTCGCGATCTTCATATCGCTTAGTAAGACTTTCTCCGCCATGAGTGTGCGGTATCCATGAAAGTAACGTGTTAAATGCGCGAAGGAATAGCGTTCTGATTAGGGGCATATGTGCTTCGCGAACGTTCGGAACGTATGCGTGAGCATCTCGGTTTCGGATCGTCTCTCACAGCAAATCGAAGGCCGCGAACACAATTTCAACTTCCGACTGAAACGCTAATCTCGTTGCACAGTCCACTTCTTTGGCTGGCGCATACAATCCTGCGATTTCATCGATCATGCCGGTGTTTTCTATGAGCTTATTCAGCGCTCCGAACTTAACCAGCTTCAACGTTGGTATCGCGGGCGGCTCAGAGACGGGTTCACGCAAGGTCTTTGAAGCGCGGTCGCGCTGTCTTTGTTCTTTCTGCTCTCGCACTCGCTTTGCGCGAGGTATTTTTTCTGAATAACACCGTGCAGCCCAAGCCGTTAGTTCAGCTTCATCGGTTTTGGGATAACCCTTCACCTCTACCGGACTATCGTCGCGAATCTCCCTCCCATTCGCTAGGACGACCCCCTTTAACATATATTCGGCTCCGGCGGAAAACGCGTTCCATAAGAGTACTCGACCGAAGGCGCGATCGATCTGGGTCCACGGTCCTAGGAAGAACCCCGCGTCGGGGCATGCAAATTTATGATGCTCGGTGTCCCAGTACCTGAGGCACGATGCGCTAATGAGCGATATGCCGGCAAGAATTTGCAGATCGCCTTCGTCCGCCATGGTGCGACGAAAATTTTGCTCTGGAACGTCTGACATAGTTTTTTCAAGGCTGTGAATGAAGGCGGTCTTTGCGTTGGCTCAAAGCCGTTTCGTGACTCAGATACGGCTAATCGCGCTCGACGGAGACGATAACGTAGCCCGGCGAAACCTCGACCGCAGGAGGCCCCGGGCGGTCATCGAAAAATCTGCGCTATAGGTCGCAACAAAGTTCGCCAGATGATACCGGCCGCGCCGTTCGCAGCGCGTACAGGCCACATCGATCGTATCTGCGCGGGCGGCAACATCACCGAGGGGGATGCTTCCCCGCGATGTATGCGGAACGGGTTTATCTCGCGACATTTCATTTCATGTTCGTAGGCTTCGTCCCGATCGAGCGGCATCCGGCCCAGGCAGTAGAAGCATCGAGGTTCGCAGCAGTCACACCACCAGAAAAAGAAGCCTTGGTGCGTGTCTCCTTGCGTGTAGCCCCGCCATATCATCCGTTCGGTGTCGTCGCACCACTCGCATGGTGGAGGATTAATGGGGCCCTTGCTCAATCGGATCTGCATGGCAGTCTTCTTCAGGTCACGGCGCCGGGGCGATCGAATCCACATGCATGAAGTTCGGCGTAGCAACCTCCACCGGATCGCCTTGCTGCAGTAGTCCCGTTACCGCGACATGCTTACCCAGCCACTTCTTCGGCAGCACGGAATTGTTGCCAAAGTACAGCGCGATGGCCGTCAGGCCCTGCGCGTCCCGGTACTGGTTGGCGGCCCCGCCTGTGATGCAAACGGGCTTGTCGGGCACTACCTCCGCAAAGGTGTGGCCACTGGGAAAATGTCCGAGGCTTGCTTTTCCCAAGATGGTGGCCTTCGCCGGATCGAATTTCAGGCACTGATCGCCACTAGCCGCGACGGCGGATGCAGATGTCGCGAACGCGACGGACATGGCGATGCCTGCGAGCGTGAGAGTGATTTTCATGATGGCGATCATTGCGAGATGGGGATGGTTCGATCGTACATTGATCGTGCCAAAAGATGGCTGTCGGAAAGCCAACAACCTGAAAAAACCTGAAACCACCGCTCCTCCGCACCCTTTTTCACGGGTTCCGGCGAGACGGCTCAGATTTCGGCTAATGGCGGTTTTCTGCCGTTTGTCTTTTTCGTTCCATCATCTGTCACGCGCTGTCAAGCGATGTGTAACGCGATGTCACGCGTGATTCCTTATGCTTTACGCAGGCGAGAAAAAGTAAATGTAAATATAACAATGGGGAAATCACGCGTGACATCGCGTGACAGTGGAGCCTAGTTTGTGAAAGGAGGGACGTATTTTGAGACGTGAGCTCACGGCGCATGTACCATTCGCGGCATGCGCTTTTACTATCTGACCGGTGAGAAGTGGGCTCGGAAGATCCTGACCGAGCGTCGCTTTAAGTTATCGACCTGACGTTGCCCGCGAATTTCGGATCCCTTAACTGAGTGAGATTATGCCACCCGTTGGTTCTGGGCAGCGTACCAGTCCCGCTCGAACTGCATCGGACTGACGTAGCCCAACGTCGAGTGCAAGCGCGAATGATTGTAGAAGCTCAGCCAATCGATTACCTCGTCCATCGCTTCGCGACGCGTTGCAAAGCGCTGGCCGAGGATGCGTGCACGCTTGAGCGATCCCCACAGGCTCTCGGTCGGCGCGTTGTCCCAACAATTTCCTTTGCGGCTCATCGAACTGCGCATGCCGTAGCCTTTGAGCAGGTCCTTGAAGTCATGACTGCAATACTGGCTGCCACGGTCACTGTGGAGGATCAGGCCCGCTTGCGGACGGCGGCGAAACCACGCCATACGCAGCGCATCAGACACCAGCTCCGTGCGCATGTGCGGCTGCATCGACCAGCCCACCACCTGACG